>NZ_DALZDK010000006.1:132659-142112 GCF_031978665.1 Niallia sp.
ACACAGGAAAAGAGCAGTATCACTCGAAAATTTTATTTATAGAAAGAGGGTCTGAATGCATAATTATAAGCGGATCTGCCAATTTCAGCCGCAGAAATCTCTATGATTTTAACCTGGAAACAGATATTAAAATTATCGCCAAAAAAGATACTAAAATAACGAAGGAAACAAAATCATATTTCCAAAAACTATGGACAAATGATGGTGGAATATATACGAAGGAAGTAGATACACAAAGAAAATTACCACTTTTTCGCTATATAATATATCGACTGCAACGATTATTATGGTTTACGACATATTAATTTCATTCATAATTTCTGGTCCTTTTCAAATAATAGTAACAACTATGATTTACACGCACTGCACTTAGCAAGATCCTATCGGAAAGACATTATCCGATTTTTTCAAGAGTTATCTGTTACGACACAGCATTGTTATGAAGAATGTACAGAATTATTAATCGAAAAAGGGGCTTTAAGTCGTGCCCCTCAAGTCTCAATGCCTGAACAAGTGGATATGGTAGTAAGTACACAATATTTAAAAGGAAGTAATATATTAGGGGATAAAAGAGTTTTAAATACAGTGGAAGTTTCCTTTGTCTATCAATCGATTGAAAGCAATAGCATTGGACAACAGTTAATTACGGGATTTGCGCAAGTATCAAGAGACCCAGAGGTGAAAAAGTACTTTGTAAAAGGGAAAGAACTGTCAAAAAAAATTATTACCAAGCTTTCGAAAAAATTAATGGATGATGATATTCAAGTTCCTATAGCGTGGGTAGGTAGTCCGACGATTTCAACGGTTTCTCCGTTCTCCGATAAACTAATGATGTATTGCATCAGTCTGTTTTGCAGCTTCGGTCTTGGAAGTAACGCTGTTGGAACGACATTTAGTTTGCGTAAGGACTTATCCGCCACCTTTCTTCCGCTTACTACTCAAATTTATGATTACGCGGTACAAGGGGCAGAATTAATGGCGAAAAAAGGGTATACAGAAGAACCGCCGAGCATGGAAAATCGTAATAATATCATCAACAAAAATTAACCCTCTTATTGCTCTTAAGTAGTGTCATTGCATTTTGCTTATCAGTAACTGGAAATAATGCTATGATTACCTTATAAATGAACTGATAAGGGAGATGGCGGTGGAGTGACTGGATTTTTGAGCGAAGAAAAAGATTTTGGGTACAGATTAACTAAGCTTTCTGAAATGAGCGAGAAATTTTCAGAAAGAGCCAAGGAAGTCGATGAGAATGGATCGTTTCCTTTTGAAAATATGAAAGAACTACAGCAATCTGGCTATACAGCTTTAACAATCCCTAAGGAATATGGCGGACAAGAACTCTCATTATATGAATTAGTAAGGTTTCAGGAAGTCATCGCTCAAGGAGATGGTTCTACAGCTTTATCCATTGGCTGGCATATGGGTGTTGTAAGAAATCTGCATGAGGCAAATTGGGATAAGGAAACACTAGAAGAAGTTTATGGGGAATTGCTAAAGGGTGCCTTAATAAATGGAGCAGCGACCGAACCGCAAACAGGAAGCCCGACAAGGGGCGGGAAACCACAAACTACTGCAGAAAAAAAGGGCGGAAAATGGGTTATTAATGGTCATAAATCCTTTACTACTATGTCGCCTGTTTTAGATTATTTTCTCGTGACTGCATCCATAAAGGATTCAGAGGACGTAGGGAATTTTCTAATCCCAAAAGAAAGTAATGGGATTCGAATCGAAGACACTTGGGATAGCATTGCCTTAAAGGGAACTGGAAGTAATGATGTGTATTTTGAAAAAGTAGAAATTCCTGCTCGTTATTATGTAGAAAAATTGGAAAGACGGAAAAAAGTCAATCCTTGGCTACTACATATTCCTGCATGTTATATAGGAATAGCTGGCGCTGCACAAAAAGAAGCAGTGACTTTTGCAAAAAACTATTCCCCGAATAGTATACACGGAACCATTAGCGACATTCCAAGCGTACGTGCAAAAATAGGGGAAATAGAATTAAAAATGCAAACTGCTAAACACTTTTTATATTCAGTAAGTAAAAAATGGGATGAAGCGGATAAAGAACAACAATTACAATTACTTCCAGAATTAAGTGCGGTGAAATTAGTTGTGACCAATACAGCAATCGAAGTAGTCGATATTGCCATGCGCATTGTCGGGGCACGTAGTCTATCAGCAAAAAGCCCGTTACAACGATACTACCGAGACGTACGAGCTGGCTTACATAACCCACCAATGGAAGATATGACTATCGAACAACTAGCAGTAAAATCATTGAATGAGTTTTGATGAACGGACAATAAAAAAGATTGCCTATAATAGAAAGCAATCATAAATGATTGTAGTCAAATTACATGCCATAATAGGTAGTTTGACTACGTATTTTTCGTTTTGGATTAAAATTTACAAATTATTACTGTGCTACTTTTTAACTAACCTTTTTCAAATCAGCTCTCACTTTATACGTTCGATAAAGACGAAGGAAATAACTTTCTATTCGAAACGCCCCATTTATGTATCTTTTCAACCCGGCAACTACTAATTCTTCTATCAAAATCAAACCTATGAAAGCATAAATAAAAACACTCAAAATAATCCCCCACCTTCATGCTCAAGCTACTATTTCTATACCTTTTTTTCTTGCAATTCAAACAATAGTTGATCATAAAATTATATGAACAACTTTGCTTTTAAGAACATAAATATAAAAAGAAAATTCCTACAAAAAAATAGTGTGAAACCATTGAAAAATCTACAAGAATGACGCATAATCATATCTTGAATCAATACTTTTCTTAAAACAAAATCACTTATTCTCAATAAGAAGTGATATTACCCAATAATCGGGATAAAAAATACACAATATAAAGGGAGATGGAAAATGAAAATAAGAGTTTCTGCCGTACAATATAAACTAGAAAACATTAAGTCTTTTGAAGAATTTGCAAAACAATGTGAGCATTATGTTCGAACAGCACTAGAGTTTGGTGCGGAATTTGTCTTATTCCCTGAATTTTTTACAACCCAGCTATTATCTATGGGAGATGAGAATAACGCCTTAACCATTAATGAATTACCTGGATTTACTGAGCAGTATCAGGATTTATTCAGGTCATTTGCTGTTCAAACTGGAATGCATATTATCGGTGGAACTCATGTCATTCGCAGAGAAGACAAATTATATAATGTAGCGCATCTGTTTTATCCAGATGGCAGAATAGAAGAACAGGCAAAGCTCCATATCACGCCTACAGAAGTGTATGAATGGAATATGGAAAAAGGCGATGCTTTCCGGATTTTTGATACGGAAAAAGGGAAAATCGCGATTTTAACTTGTTATGATATTGAATTCCCGGAAATCGTCCGTATGGCAAAGGCAAAAGGAGCAGATGTTATTTTTTGCCCATCTTGTACAGACGACCGCCATGGCTTTCATCGTGTCCGCTATACTTGTCATGCTAGAGCGATTGAAAATCAAGTATATGTTGTCGTAACTGGAACAGTTGGCACGCTTACGAATGTGGATTTTATGCGTGCCAACTTTGGGCAGGCAGCAGTCATTACACCAAATGATATCCCGTTTCCGCCAAAAGGAATTCTCGTAGAAGGCGAGCTTAATAATGATATGGTTGTTACAGCAGACTTAGACCTTTCTTTATTATATGAAGTAAGAGAGAGAGGTTCTGTAACTACTTGGAGAGATAGAAGAACCGATCTTTATCCTGACTGGAATTCCACTGTGGAAGGATGATGTTCAAATGCTTCATAGTGAATTTTATCTGTTTGAGGAGGAAAAGCCGCTTCGATGTACCGTTAGAAACTATCAGGAAAATGATTTTCAAGAACTAATTGCTATACAATCCGAATGCTTTCCACCACCATTTCCAGACGAATTATGGTGGAATGTCGAACAATTATCCAGTCATCTTATCCATTTTCCAGAAGGAGCAATCTGTGTCGAAGTAAATGGGGAGCTTGCAGGTTCCTTGACATGTCTTCGTATATCTTATGATCCCGCTCATCCCCATCATACATGGGAGGAAATAACGGACAATGGCTATATATCAACACATGATGAAAATGGAAATGCGTTATATGTGGTGGATATAAGTATTCGTCCTAAATTTCGAAAGCTTGGTTTAGGAAAGCTACTAATGCAGAATGCCTACTATGTAGTGATCGAATTAGGATTAGATCGATTACTTGGAGGCGGCAGAATGCCAGGCTATAAAAAGTATGCAGAGAATCTATCACCAGAGGAGTATTTAAAGCATGCTCTGTCAGGAAAATTAAAAGATCCTGTAATCACGTTTTTATTACGGTGTGCAAGAACGCCAGTTACCATACTACCTCATTATTTGGAAGATGAAGAATCATTGAATCACGCAGTTTTAATGGAATGGAAAAATCCTTTTAAGTAAATGATAAATTAACATGGATGTCTTATGAAGCATTGTATTAAGGCGGGAACCGAGTCAGTTTGGTTCCTGTTAAAAACAAATGCTCGCCATAAGACATTTTTTATTTTAAAAAATATTAAGTAAATAAAAATTTATCTTGACTTGTAATTGATTTAGTTCTATATTATTAATTGCTTAATAGTTAAGTAGTTAAATATTTATCGGTGAAATATCTTGGAGAGGATGGGAGATTTGTGCAAAATGGCGAAGAGCTTTTTGAAGTCGCAGCAATGTTTGGCACATTTATAAAAAATTTAACAAGTGATTTTAATAAAAATAGTAGTGAAGTAAATATCACACAATATAAAATGCTCTTTTATCTAAATAAAGAAGGAGCACAGAATGTATCTGATATTGCTAAAAATATCCATATTACCAACGCTGCTGTAACAAGTATTTCTGATCAATTACTAGCCAATGACTATATAACAAAGGTTCGATCAAAAGAGGATCGAAGAGTTGTTCATATAACGATTACCGAAAAGGGAAAAGAATTGGTAAATAATATGAAGAAAGAACAGTTAGTTCAAATGAAGGAACATTTTAGGAAGTTAACAGAGGAAGATATTCAACATTTAAAACGAATTTTCAAATTATTAAACGAAAATTTCTAACAATTTTATAAAGAAAAGAGAGAATGCAATGGAACATTTAACACATAAGAAAAAACTGTCGATTATGATTGCCATAATGGCAGCGATGTTTTTTGCAGCTATTAACCAGACAATCGTTAGTACTGCAATGCCAAAAATTATTTCTATCCTTGATGGGATGGATTACTATACTTGGACAATAAATATATACATGCTTACATCAACTATTGCTACTGTATTAGTTGGAAAGCTATCTGATATGTATGGACGTAAACCGTTCTTATTAATTGGGATTTTATTATTTATGGTAGGTGCTTTTTTAACAGGTACATCTAATGATGTATTCCAATTTATTGCTTACCGTGGTATTCAAGGTATTGGTGCTGGTATTATTCAGTCATCTGCATTTACAGCGGTTGGAGATTTATTCCCGCCACGAGAGCGTGGGAAATGGATGGGCTTATTAACAGCCGTATTTGGTTTCTCCAGTGTACTTGGACCTCTTTTAGGAGGATACTTAGTGGATCACTTAGATTGGCATTGGTTATTCTGGATCTTCTTACCAATTGGTATTATTGCATTCGGAATGATTATGGCATTATTCCCTAAAGTAGAGGGAAGTGGCAAACAAAGCATCGACTATATTGGTTCCTTCTTTATGACGATTGCTATTGTGCCATTACTATTAGCTTTCTCATGGGCAGGTACAGAGTACGCATGGGGTTCTGCTCAAATTCTTGGATTAATTGCTGCAAGTATCGTTTTTGCGATTGTCTTTGTATTAGTGGAAAAGAAAGTGAAAAATCCAATTTTACCGCTACATCTATTCAAAAATAATATCGTTACTGTATCGAATGTAATTGGATTTATTATGAACTTTGGTATGATGGGCGCTATGATTTATCTTTCCTTCTTCGTTCAGGGAGTGTTAGGTATTTCACCTACTTATGCTGGTTATGTAACAATGCCAATGTCTATTGTAATGGTTATCTCAAGTACTATCATTGGTCAATTGATTTCAAAAACAGGTAAGTATAAACGCTTTGCATTAATTGGAGTACCAACCATGATTGCTGGTATGGCAATTATGATTTTTATGAATAGTGTACCAATGGCAATCTTAAGTATGATTGTATTTGGATTAGGTCTTGGTATTGGTATGCCAGTATTTTCAATTGCTACACAAAACGCTGTTTCTCATAAAGAGTTGGGAGTTGTAACAGCTTCAACACAACTATTCCGTAACCTTGGTGGTACTATCGGTATCGCAGTAATGGGAACGGTTATGGCTAACAATTTAAAAACAAACTTGGAAAATACAATGCAAAATTCTCCTGTAGTGAAGGATTTAGCAACATTGGATCCTCAAGTTACAGAGAAAATCGTTGGCTTCGCAAATCCGCAAGCTTTAATGAATAAGCCATTACTTGAGCAAACAGAAGCAAGTCTCCCTGCAGATGTTCAGCCAATTTTTGTGAAAATGATTGAAGGAATTAGAGAGGCTTTAGGTGATACCTTATCAACTGTATTCTTAACTGGTACAATCGTATTAGTTGTTGCCTTTTTATTAGTATTTTTCTTAAAAGAAATTCCACTACGTACATCGAACCAAGCTTCTCCTGAAGGGGAGAAAGAAGAAGATATCGTCCTTGATAGACAAAACTCTTAAGAATTAGAGAGAATTGGCTGTATTTCAAATACTTGGGATACAGCCTTTTTGTTTGTGGAAAAAATAAATTTTCACACAATCGGAAGTTTTTTCGCACAACCTTTTTTCTGTTATAATAAATTATAGTGACTGAATAAAAAAAGTAGGGATGTTAAATGAAAATCATCTGTTTTGGAGATAGCTTAACAAGAGGTGTCTCTTTTGTAAAAGGTAGGGTAAGAATCATCAAGGATAATTATCCCGCTTTTCTTGAAAAATTATTTTCTGTAAATAATCCAGAAGATACGATTGTCTTAAATAAAGGTGTATTTAATGATAATTCTGATTTACTAATGAAGCGATTGGAGAAAGATGTCTTATCAGAAGAACCAAATTATGTACTATTAAATGTTGGTGGAAATGATTGTAATTTTAAATGGCAAGAAGTGGCGGAGAATCCAAATAGTAACCATGATCCAATTGTTCCAATGAATCAATACATTGAAAATATCGGTCAAATGGTAACTAAAATGAAGCAATCTAATATCACGCCAATCTTATTAACTTTGCCACCACTTGATCCTGTTAGATATTATAAATTTATTGCCGATAAATATGGGACAACCATTAGTCATTGGATTAGCAGTTGCGGTGGAATTGAACATTGGCATAGTTTATATAATATTCAATTGAATAAATTAATTGAACAATTAAATCTTCCTAGTATAGATGTTCGGACAGCGCTCAAAAAAGCTGGAAACATTGCTGATTTTATTAGCGATGATGGTATTCACTTAAATTCTGAGGGATACAAGAAAATGAGTGATGTCATTTTTGAGGAAATGCTTCGCTTAACAGGCGCACAAAAAGAACAGCTATCTTAATGACTACATTCTTTTTGTAAAAGAGATCATTTGGCAAAACTAGCTATGGAAAATTTTTGGATTATGCTTTAAGATAAGGAAAAGCAGTCATCAATACTTCGGTATAGATAGTGGAGGAAATACGGATGAGTACATTGTATGAAAAAATAATTGCTGTTTTGCAACTAAAAGGACCAACGACCCTTTCCATTATTTATAATGAATTAAATAGTTTTTTAGGAGAGGAAGAAACAATGATTTCCATGTCCTCCATTAAGTCTGTTCTTTCCCGGAAAAAAGACTTATTCGAGGTTTGTGATGATCTCGTATCGATTCATCCAGATAAAGAAATAACGAAATTAATTGTTGAATATAAGGTAAATCAAGAACACTCTTTTAGTATCCATATCGATTTTGATCTTCATAATTATTTAATCCAAGAATGGAGTCAATTTCCAATTGTAGTACCTCCCGTTTTTAATAAAATGGAGCAAGAAGAATATGATGCTTTAAAGATGGAATTATATCGATTGAAAATATGGAATTGGGAAGAAGAACTTTTAGGAATTGATTCTGTTAAATGTACAGTGCGATTAATTACCGTCCACGCCTCTTACACTGTCGATTTAGTGAATTTACAGTCGAAGGAATGGAGACATATACAGAAAATTATTTCGCTCTTTACCGATTTGGAATTATTGCTGAAGTGATAAATAGAAGTAAAGCATATCAATAGCAAAATTGATATGCTTTTTTATTTGAATCATTCTATTAAAGCAATTAAAGGGGATTTTGGTTGCTTTATCTAAAAGATAGGTCAGATATTAACGATACATTGTCCATAATCCAATGTCTTCAAAGCCAATTTTTTTGTAAATTTTTCCGGCATTTGGATTATCATAAAACAGGCAAACATATTGTTTTTCATCTAATACATCATTCACAAGCGCTGTCATTAACGTACTAGCATAACCCTTATTTCTGTATTCCTTATGTGTACATACACCTACAATCATGGCAGATTGAGAATTTTCAGCAGTGGTAGAAACAGATGAGATAATTTCTCCTTTTTCATTTTCAAGAAAATATGTACGGCCAGTTTTTGCTTCGATTGCCTTTGTTAACATGTTTTTCGTTTGATCTGTTGTGCTAAATTCATCGATGGACCGTTGTAATGTCAAAATTCTATCGATATCAGCAACCTTTGCTTTTTTTATCGTTTCCGTTCGCTGCATTTCTTTTTTGGTTCCACATTGAGCAAAATAGGTTACTTTTTTCGTTCCTAATATTAGGTTAGGGAGGTTTTCAAATTTCTCAACAAAGTCGGTTCTACCTGATAAGGTTACAGGGGTATTATTTGATTCCATAATCGCAGCAAAAGCTGATACGTCAAAATGGTTCTTATCTTTGCAGTAAAATATATAGCTCTCAAAGTATTTAAGAAGAACGGCGTTGATGTCACCTTCATGAAATTCTCCCCAAAGCTTTTGAAAGGAAGCATGATAGCCAAATGCTTCAATGTCCCCAATGATAAAAAGGTTAATAGAAGGATCTTGAAGTAAAAAATCCATAACAATTGGATGATCTTTCTCTGTAAGTTCGCGAATCATTTGTGTTAACCTACTTTCTGTCTATGAAGTAATTTTTTGTTAGTTTATCATAATATTGTGAATTTAAATAGAGTTTGAAATAATTTTATTTTGCAAAATAATTAATTGAATAAAAATTGATTGGATAAGATTGAGCAGTTTTGATAATGAACGCTGAAAGAGCAAGAGGGCAAGGGAAAGTGGTCTTCATCAGGGGAATGAACACCAAAAGAGCAAAGTGGCAAGCAGAAAGTGGTGTTCATAAGAGGGATGAAAACCAAAAGAGCG
>NZ_DALZDK010000007.1:0-37090 GCF_031978665.1 Niallia sp.
GGAAGGAAAACTATTTTCATTCCTGGGTTGAGAGCGAAAGTTCATGGTTGTTTTTTATTTCGTTCTAGGCTACTTACTCTGTTAGGATATTGAGAGGAAATAAAATGTTTTTTTATTTTCTATGAAAACACTCATTGCATATTGCGAATTTAAATCTAGCTGACAGTTCTTTTCCACACTTCTTACATACTTTATTGCGCTTTTTCCCTTTTATTCCCGCCTTTAAATGATCATTTATTTGATCACTTAATTCTCCTCTTAGCTTTTCCCAATAATAAGCTTCTGTTCTTCTTTCTAATTTATATAAAAATAATAAATGAAGGCCAATAGATTTATAAGATAACTCTAATTCCTCCAAGCTATCATTTTTTATTTTTGGCTCTGGTAAATCCTTATTTTCAACAATTGCCTCCATATTCATTTTCCATTGGGCACGTAAAGCGGCTTCACTCGTTGCAAATGGCAGCTTTAGAAAGCTAAATAAATCATGTAAAGACATTCTTGCTTCAACCATCGTATCCATTATCATCTCATAAAGCAGAACTTCCTCCGCTAATGATGCTTTTTTTGTTCCCTCTGGACTTTTAAAATGGCCCCATAAATAGAAGAAAAGGCCAAGATTATTGGAATACTTTTGAAATCTTTCTAATACGGTATTAGTTGGTGCAATCGTAAATCCATAAAGATCTTCATCCTTTTTTTCTAATAAATACTTCATTTTTTTACGATCACTTGTAAAAGCCACTCGTCCAACATCATATATTCCCTTTCTTCCTGCTCTCCCAGCAATCTGCTTCACTTCTTGTGAAGTTAACATCCGTCTTCTTATACCGTCAAACTTGTCGTTCTCTAAGAAAACGATTCTTCTTATTGGCAAATTAAGCCCCATTCCAATGGCATCTGTTGAAATGATTACCTTTGTTTCTCCCTCAATAAACCGCTGCATTTGCTTTTTTCTAGCTTCTGGAGGCATGCTTCCGTAGATAACACTAACTTGCCAGCCCTTTCTTTGCAGCTCAGAAGCAGTTTCTAGTACACCTCTCCTTGAAAAGCATACAAGCGCATCCCCTTTTCTCGTATGACTCAATTGAAATAAATCCATTTCTATTTGTAGCGGCGTATCCCGATAATACTCATAGATCTCCACATTCGTATCCCCTAATAACTGCAGTAGCATATTTTTTGCATGTAGACTCGCAATAATATGAACCTCTTTCGCATTTGCCTTCGTTATGGCCCGATACCATGAAAATCCTCTTTCCTTATCAGCAATCATTTGAGCTTCATCAATAACAATTACATCATAATAATCTTTTTCATGAAACATTTCTACTGTACTAGATTGATGTTGAGCCCCCAATACAAGTTTTTCCTCTTCTCCTGTTTTAAGGGAGCAAGGGACATCATTCTGATTTAATGTTTCATAAATTTCCAGAGCCAATAATCTTAACGGAGCCAAGTATAGGCCACTGCTTGCTTCCATCATGCGATTAATTGCTTGATAGGTTTTACCAGTATTCGTTTCGCCAGTATGCAATACATATTTTATATCCCTACTAGTTGGAGGATAGTATTCCTTCCCAAAGATATCCTCAATCATTCTAGCTTCTTCTTCTTTTCGGCGTCTTTGTTCCTCTCTGTCTTCCGCTTCCTTCTGTTCTTTCCTTTGGCGATCCTTTTCCATTATCTCTTTATGGATCTCCACATCAAAAGGAATATCTAATAGCTTCTCTAGATCAATTATATATTCAGGAAATAAATCCTCTAGAAATTCTGCTGTTATTTCTTCAAGTAATGGCGTACTTACTTCTAGTAAAAAAGAATTGGATATGGAACAATCAAACACTTCCTCATATTCTTCTTTAATGCGAGTTGGCAGTTTTTCTTTTACCCATGTAGGAAAAAAATCAATCAAATGTTGAAAAATTAAATTTTCGTAAGCTTCAGTTCGATCTTCTAAAAAATAAAATTGATTATAAGGCATGTCCATTTCATTCGATAGATATTCCTCAAACGTTACTTCCATGGAAGATAACACAATCCCATTTCGATCAATCTCAACAGCAATATTACATCCGGTTAAATAGCGAATATAGAGAAAAAGTTCCTCATAGTGCTTCTCCATCAATTGCTCGATATAATAAGAGAATTTAACTGTATATTTACGCTTTTTTTCCAGCTCTTGTTGTTCTTCTACTTTTAGTAAATAAACTTCTCTTTTCTCTTCATATCTTTTTTTCCATATTTCCTTGTTTTCTCCCAGCTTTGTTCTCAGCCATTCCTCATATGGAAATACTTCGATTTCTCGAATTTCGTTTCGAAACAATCGATTAATGTCCTTTTTATTAAGATTGCTGATATCTAGTCCTTTGGTTGTTAGATAATCCTTCTTTTCAGCATAACGAATATGACTAGTTGCCGTATTAAGCCAAGTATTTAACCAAATTTGCTCGATAAACACTTTTCGGTCTTCCATATATTTTTCAAAGCTTGGTTGACTTTCCTGTTTTTCTAAGTACTTATTTACGTCATCTATGAGAAGATTTTTCGTTTGATGAATTGCTCTATCATATTGGTTTTTTAATATTGAATTGATCATTATGAACTCCTATGAATATGTATTTCCACTCTTTTTTATACTTATTTTTCTTTATTTTAGCTTAGTCATGTAATTTTTTTAATATTTTTTGGATTTTCTTGTGTTTTTTAAGTGAAGCATTAATTTTAATAGAGAACAGAACCTTTCCTTTCTTTAAAAGGGATATTGTTTACTTAAGAAGAGGAATGTCGCTTTTTATCGTTTTTTAGAAAACGATTTTGTCTCCATTTAGGATTACATGTATAAGGATGGGGGAAATAAGAAGAATACAGATTTCATTTCCCGAGAAATGAAAAAATCCTTGCACTTTTGGCAAGGATTATTTGGGAGGTTCTTCTTTAATAGATTAAATTTGTTACTTATTTTTTCTTTAGGCTTAATTCTCGTTTGTATTTCTCTAATTCTTTTGTTGTACAACGTACAAAGTGACCTGGAGTTACCTCTCTTAGTTCTGCTGGTTCACTTGTATCGTGTATAGATGGATCATAAGCAATTCTTGTACGCTCACGTTCATAGCGTGGGTCTGGAAGAGGAATTGCGGATAATAATGATTTGGTATAAGGATGAATTGGATTATCATAAAGTTCATCCGCTTCTGCAAGCTCTACCATATTACCCATATACATAACACCAATACGATCACTTATATATTTAACCATAGATAAATCATGGGCAATAAATAAATAAGTTAGTCCACGTTCTTTTTGTAGCTTTTTCAAAAGGTTAACAACCTGTGCTTGAATGGAAACGTCTAGAGCAGAAATTGGCTCATCACAAATAATGAAATCTGGCTCTACTGCAAGTGCTCTTGCAATACCAATTCTTTGTCTTTGTCCACCACTGAATTCGTGTGGGAAGCGTGTAGCATGCTCTTTATTCAATCCTACCACTTCTAGTAATTCTTCTACTCTTTGACGACGCTCTTCAGGTGTTTTCGCAAGCTTATGATTATCAATGCCTTCTGCAATAATATCAAGTACCGTCATACGCGGATTTAGAGAAGAATGCGGATCCTGGAAAATCATTTGCATTTTTTGATTAAATTTACGAAGCTCTGCTTTTGATTTTTTTCCATGAACATCTTCGCCTTCAAATTTAACTTCTCCACCTGTTGCATCATAAAGTCGGATAATTGTTCTACCTGTCGTAGATTTTCCACATCCAGATTCTCCAACAAGACCAAATGTTTCTCCTTTAAAAATATCAAAGGAAACGCCATCTACCGCTTTGATGATTCGATCTTTACCTGCCGAAAAGTGTTTTTGCAAGTTTTTCACTTCTAGTAATTTTTCTTTAGTCAACGTTTTTCACCGTCCTTGCGACCTGTTTTAGAGAAACCAAGCATTCTTTGTTTAACCGCTTCTGGTGGTTCCACTTTTGGGGCATCTTCATGCAATAACCAAGTTGCAGCATAATGGGTATCAGAAACTTTAAACATTGGCGGTTCCATCACTGTATCAATTTCTAGAGCAAATTGATTTCTAGGCGCAAACGCATCACCTACAGGAGGCTTTAACATATTTGGTGGGCTACCAGGGATTGCGAATAGCTCTTCATCTGTACTGTCTAATGTTGGCATCGATCCAATTAATCCCCATGTATATGGATGCTTTGGATTATAGAATATATCATCAACTGTTCCAATTTCCACGATTTTGCCAGCGTACATAACAGCTACTCGATCTGCAACGTTTGCCACAACACCAAGGTCATGCGTAATAAATATAATCGCACTTTCTGTTTTCTTTTGAATGTCTTTCATCAGTTCTAAGATTTGTGCCTGAATCGTAACATCAAGTGCTGTTGTTGGCTCATCGGCAATTAAAATCTTAGGGTTACACGCAAGTGCAATCGCTACAACTACACGCTGACGCATTCCACCGGAGAATTGATGAGGAAATTGATTAATGCGAATTTCCGGCTGCGGAATACCAACTAATTCGAGTAATTCAAGCGCACGTTTCTTTGCATCAGACTTATTCATGTTTTGATGCTTAATTAACCCTTCCATGATTTGGTTCCCAATTTTCATTGTTGGGTTCAAGGAAGACATAGGGTCTTGGAATACCATGGAAATATCTTTTCCGCGAATTTTTTGCATTTCCTTCTTGGACTTTTTAATAAGATCTTCGCCTTCTAATAAAATTTCCCCACTTTTAATTACGCTTTGTGGTTCAGGAAGAAGCCTCATTAAAGCATTAGAAGTAACGGATTTACCAGAACCGGATTCCCCTACAATTGCTAGTGTTTCTCCTTTATTTAACTCAAAGCTAACACCGCGAACCGCTTGTACTTCACCGTTGTAGGTGTTAAATGATACTCTTAAATCTTTGACTTCTAATAATTTACTCATTTATAAACACCTACTCTCTATTTATGCATTTTAGGATCGAATGCATCGCGCAAGCCATCACCTAATATATTGAATGCAATCATTAATACTGACAATACAGTCGCTGGGAAAACTAGTAAATACGGGTATAAACGTAAATTAGCAAATCCTAGTTCAATTAAAGCACCTAATGAAGCCTTAGGAGGTACAATACCAAGTCCGATAAAGCTTAGGAATGCCTCGAAGAAGATAGCTCCAGGAATCGAGAACATTGTATTTACAATGATAATTCCAGTAATATTTGGAACTAAGTGTCTTCTAATAATCGTACCATTGGACGTTCCTAATGTTCTTGCTGCCAGTACGAATTCTTGATTTGTCAGCTTTAATACTTCCCCACGAACAATTCTGGACATTCCTATCCATCCTGTAATGGCTAATGCAACAACGATGGAAACAATACCAGGCTGGAGAATGAGCATCATTAACAGAATCACTACTAGGTTTGGTATTCCAACTAATATTTCTGCAATACGCTGTAATACGTTATCGACTCTTCCGCCATAGAAACCAGAGACACCGCCATATGTTACTCCAATTAATAAATCAAGGATAGCTGCAACAAAGGCAATAATTAATGAAACTCTTGTACCTTCCCAAAGTCTTGTCCATTGGTCACGACCAAGTGTATCGGTACCAAACCAGAAATAGGTGTCATTCATATCTTTTGCTTCATAAATATGGAAGGTTGCTCTTACGGCAGCAGAATTTCTTGTACCGTCGCCTTCATCTAGCACTTTAATATCAACAAACTCATCTGTACTTTTATAACGAGCCATTGCTTTTGCAGTTGCATCCTCAACATCTGTGCCCTCGTATCTACCAGCTAAAGTACCATTTAAGCCTAACCAAGAAACATTCTCTAAAACCGGAACTCTTGGAGGAAGTTTCGCACGGGAAAGATCTTGACCATTATTGCCATAGTCATTCATATGCGGCCCAAAAATACTAAGCAAGATTATTAATAGTATTATAAATATACTGACTATTGCAGGTTTATTTTTTAACAATGTTCTTCTTGCATCCTGGCCAAAGGTTCTACTTGGTGCAGATATTTTCTCACTAATATTCTCTTCTTGCTTAAGAGGTCTAAATAAATTTTTATCTATTTGATTAAGATTCTTTTTATCCATTTTATTTTTTTCCTCCTGCAATTCTAATTCTCGGATCAATTAATCCATATAGGAGGTCAATGATTAAAATTATAATAACAAAGCCAAAAGCAAACAGTAATGTTGTTCCCATAATTGTTGGATAATCATTTACAGTAACAGATGTAACAAATTGTTCTCCAATCCCAGGAATAGCAAAAATTTTCTCAATTACTAATGATCCAGTCATTAAGCCAACTGCCATTGGACCTATTACCGTAACTAGAGGAATCAAAGCATTTCGCAATCCGTGCTTGAAGATAATTCCCGCTTCACTAACCCCTTTTGCACGAGCTGTCGTTATATAATTTGAATGTAGTACCTCTATCATCTCTGTTCTTGTGAACCTAGCAGCAACAGCTAAAGGTGATATTGCTAGTGCAATAGTTGGTAGAATCGTATATTCAAAACCGCCCCAAAGCGCAACAGGTAATAGATCCCATCTTACTGCAAAGAAATATTGTAATAGTCCTGCAAATACGAACGATGGAACCGATGTTCCGAGTACAGCGATAATGGTAGACGTATAATCGATTGGACCGTTCCTATAAATAGACGCTATTAAGCCCAGTAGAATTCCAACTACTGTCCCCAGCACTAAAGCTTGTCCACCTAAAAGTGCTGATGGACCAATTTTTGCTGACAATATTTTTGTAACAGGGGTATTATCAAATGCAAATGAAACACCTAAATCCCCTTGCACAAGTTTACCTAAATAATTTACATATTGAACGGGAATCGGATCATTCAAACCATATTTTTCCAATATAATTGTTTTTTGTTCTTCACTTAATTTATCGTCAGCCTTTAACGGACTTCCTGGAAGGAACTTCATCAGGAAAAAGGAGACTGTTGCGATAATGAACAGTGTTATGAACATATACCATAATCGTCGAAGAAGATATCGAACCATCTGTGCACCTCCTAATTTTCTTTATTAATTATAGCATAATAATTTATTTTTGCTATAATCAGAATTTTCCTACTCAAAAATACAAGAGAGTATATGCTATAAAAGCATACACTCCCTCTTATTTCATAGCATCAAATTTTTCATAAAAGTGAAATTACTCTGTAGCTCCAATAGTTACCCATTTGTATTCATAAGTTGGACCAAATGGATTTTCAATTAAGCCTTGAATTTTTGGAGATGATAGGAATGCACCAGCAGTTTGATATACAGGAGCGATTGCCGCATCTTCAAATAGAATTTTTTCAGCTTCTAAGAAGTTTTGGTAACGAGCTTCATTATCTGTAGCAAGAGTTGTTGTAGTCTCTTCTAACAATTTATCATACTCAGGATTAGAGTAACCCATTTTGTTATTTCCGCCATCTGTAATCCATAGGCTTAAGAAAGTATATGGATCTAAGTAGTCAGGACCCCAACCAGCTAATTGAAGATCGTAATCTTGGTTAGTATCTAAATCTAAGCGTTGCTCAAATGGTACTTGTTTTAATGTTACTTTTAAACCTGGTAAGTTTGTTTGTAATTGGTTAGCTAGGTATTCATTCATCGTTTTTGATACATCTGTATCTCCACCTAAGAATTCGATTTCTACTGAATCAGTACCTAATTCTTCTAAACCTTTTTCCCAGAATTCTTTCGCAGCAGCAGTGTCATATGTTACAAGATCTCCACTAACTTCACGGAAATCACCGCTACCATCTGGCATTGGAGCAAAATCTGCTGGAACTAGACCATTAGCAGCTAAAGAGCCGTTATTTAAAATTGTATTTACTAATGCCTCTTTATCAAACGCACGGCTGATAGCTGCACGGATGTTTGTATTAGCAAGTGCTTCATTTCTTGTTTGATTCATTTTCAAATAGAATACTGAATTATCAGCTTTAACTGTATAGTCTTCATCAGAAGAATATTGGTCAACTAAGTCTGAAGATAAACCAGAACGGTCTACTTCTCCTTTTTCATAAAGGTCAACTGCTGTTTGAGCATCTTTTACTACTACATAATTGATAGTTTCTAACTTAACTGTATCAGCATCCCAGTAAGTGTCGTTCTTAGCAAGATTCCATTTTTGAGATGTACTTTCCCAGTTTTCTAATGTAAATGGTCCGTTAGCTAATAGATTTTCAGAGCTAGTAGCGAACGCATCGCCTTTTTCTTCAACGAATTTTTGGTTCAACGGTAAGAATGTACCGAAAGAAGTTAAAGATTCGAAATATGGAGTTGGGTTTGCAAGTTCAACAACTAAAGTATAGTCGCCATCTGCTTTAACACCTAATTCTTCTACTTTCTTTTCGCCTTTACTGATTTCTGTAGCATTTTTGATTACGCCACCCATCATGTAAGGACCATACTCAGAACCAGTGTCAGGATTTACTGCACGTTGCCAAGCATAAACGAAGTCATTAGCAGTTACAGGATCTCCGTTTGACCATTTTGCATCTTCACGTAACTTGAATGTCCAAGTTAATCCATCTTCAGATACTTCATGACTTTCAGCAATACCAGGAGTAGTTTTAGCGTCTTCACCTAAACGGTATAGACCTTCCATAGTAGCACCTAAGAATTGGAAGCCATATTCATCTGTTGCCATTGATGGATCCATTGACGGAATCGCATCTCCGTTAATTAAGTTTAAAACTTGTTCAACATTTTCCTCTTCTGCTGGCTTTTCTGAATCTGAACCTTCAGACGAGCTATCGCCGCCAGAACATGCTGCTAAAAATACACTCAAAATTAATGTAAGTGAAAGCAGCCAAGTAAATTTTCGCTTCATTAAAAAAGACCCCCCATTGTTATATTATTCTGTAAATTACATCTAAAAAAGAAGCTAAAGTGAGTATACTATTATTCTAGTAGAGTTGTAAAGACTAAATATAGAGATAATTTCAAATATTACTATAGTATAACGGAGTATTTTGGCATAACAACAATAAAGACAGCGCTTACTTATGTGTTAAAATTCTTAAAATTTCTACAAAAAAAAGCAGAAAATATATGGCAAAAGTACGATTAATTACCAAAAATATCCATATGTCAATATACTTTTTTATCTTATCTAGTAGATAGTTTTATTATTGCAGAATTTTTATAACAGGTTATTTTTTCCTTTTATATAGAAAAAGAAATATCGACTTTCTACAATAATAACCCTCTTTCATTAATCTAAGAAGAAGAAACCAATCTTAGTGCCTTTTTTAAAAGTATATTTACGCCTCCATTATAAACAATAATTTATAGAATTTGTCTTTCTAAAATGTACTTTCTAAAGGAGTTAAGGTAAAATACGATTATTCGTGTTTCAAACATACTTAGTAAAGGTGAATAAGCATGCTTAATAAAAAATGGTCTCTATTTCTACTAAATATCTTCATAACAGTGATTCTTTTCTTGATTTTTTCTTCGGAATATTCTTTTGTTCATTATATTAATGCCGTCTTTTATCTTTCTTTCATTTATATCATTATCTTTCTATTTTTATATATTGCAAAAGGAGGCTTTTTTGACGGAGTAACATTCAGCTTTCGAAGATTTCACCATGTCATGCTAAAAAATGATGATTATTTAGAAGAATGGAAGGAAAAACCTCTTCCATCTCAAAAGTTTAATAAAGGGTTCTACTCTGCCCTTAAATTTCAAACGTTAGCGCTTTTTATTTATTTATTAATTTTACTTCTAGTCCTCTATATTTAAAATTGGTGTTTATAAAGCTTTTTTAGTAAGGTATTTCCCATTAACCTGCAGGGGATTTCCTGTGGGTTCCTGCTTTAATATTATCGTTTTTTCATTGCGTCACCCATGCTCATTTTTTAAAATATAGGAATATTTATTTAATTCCAACATTAAAATTGTATATATAGTGTTTTCCTATTATAATAATGTTGTAAAAAAAATTGAAATGAGGGGGATGTATTAATGAAATTGGAAGCGTTTCCACCTGTTAAAGGCAAACATAACCTTGAAAACTATGAGGACTTGTACCAGCATTTCAAATGGGACCAAGCAGAAAAGGAGTTTTCTTGGCATCAGACTGGAAATGTTAATTTAGCCTATGAAGCTATTGACCGTCATGCTGAAAACTACCGCGCCAATAAAGTTGCTCTCCACTATTTTCATCCATCAAGAAAAGAAACTTACACATTTAAAGACCTAAAGAGATTATCAAATAAAGCTGGAAATGTTTTAAAGGATGTTGGAAAAGTAAAAAAAGGCGATCGTGTGTTTATTTTTATGCCGCGTTCACCAGAGTTATATTTCTCCTTGCTAGGAGCGATAAAATTGGGAGCCATTGTTGGTCCATTGTTTGAAGCTTTTATGGAAGATGCCGTAAAAGATCGTCTTTATGATAGCGAAGCAAAAGTAATCATTACTACACCTGAACTAGTAAATAGAATCCCACATACAGAATTACCTGCTTTAGAAACTATTTTTATTGTTGGAGAAAGCATACAGGAAGATGATAAAACAAAAGATTTCCTTCACCATTTTCAGTCGGCTTCTATTGAATTAGACGTTGAGTGGGTCGATCGCAAGGATGGATTAATCCTACACTACACCTCAGGTTCTACGGGAAAGCCAAAAGGGGTGCTTCATGTGCACAATGCGATGATTCAACACTATCAAACGGCAAAGTGGGTATTAGATTTGCAAGAAGACGATATCTACTGGTGCACAGCTGATCCTGGTTGGGTTACAGGTACTTCCTACGGTATTTTTGGTCCTTGGCTTACTGGCTCAACAAATGTTGTTGCAGGTGGTCGCTTTAGTCCCGATACATGGTACAAAACGATTGAAACATTTGGAGTGACCGTTTGGTACAGTGCCCCAACCTCATTCCGCATGCTTATGGCAGCAGGTGAAGAGGTTACTGAAAAATATACCCTTTCCTCCTTACGCCATATCCTAAGCGTTGGAGAACCACTTAATCCAGAAGTAATCCGTTGGGGCTATGAAGTATTCGGACATCGCATTCATGATACTTGGTGGATGACGGAAACTGGTGCTCAGCTTATATGTAATTTACCTTGTATGGACATTAAGCTAGGTTCAATGGGAAAACCACTACCAGGCATAGAAGCAGTTATTCTAGACGATAACGGGGATATTTTACCGCCTAATCAGATGGGCAACTTAGCCATTAAAAAAGGGTGGCCATCAATGATGCATACCATTTGGAATAATCAAGAAAAGTTTGATAGTTATTTTCAACATGGTGAATGGTATGTTTCTGGTGACTCCGCTTATATGGATGAAGAAGGCTATTTCTGGTTCCAAGGTCGAGTTGATGATGTTATTATGACCGCAGGAGAAAGAGTTGGCCCATTTGAAGTAGAAAGCAAATTAATCGAATTTCCAGCAGTGGCAGAAGCAGGTGTCATCGGAAAGCCCGATCCGATTAGAGGGGAAATTATTAAAGCCTTTATAGCCCTCGTTGATGGATATGAAGAAACTGATGCATTAAAAGAAGAAATACGTTTATTTGTAAAGACCGGTTTGGCTGCCCATGCGGCACCAAGAGAAATTGAATTTTGCGAAAAGCTTCCTAAAACCCGCAGTGGAAAAATAATGAGACGTGTCTTAAAAGCTTGGGAACTGGGACTCCCAACTGGGGATCTTTCTACAATGGAGGATTAATATAAATAGGAATAAAAAGGAAAAGAGTGTACTTCTTTTATTTTAAAAAGGAAGCGCACTCTTTTTCTATCTTTATTTTAGAAAAGAAATATATTTTTTTGCAAATTAAGCTTAAAGCTTGGTGTTTTTTTCCTTTCTATGGCAAAATATAAATGGTTCGATTTTGCTAAGAAAAAATTTACGCTACAAAATAATTAAAGCGTTTTCTATTAAGAGAAGGGACTGAGAAACGTGAGAACAATAAAACTAGGTAACAGTAATTTAGAAGTGCCTGTAGTGGCGGTTGGCTGCATGCGTATTAATTCATTAGAAAAAAAGGAAGCAGAGCAATTTGTACAAACTGCTTTGGAACAAGGTGCAAACTTCTTTGATCACGCAGATATTTATGGTGGCGGCACTTGTGAAGAGATATTCGCAGATGCTATTCATATGTCTCCAAGTGTCCGTGAAAATATTATTTTGCAATCCAAATGTGGTATTCGCAAAGGAATGTTTGACTTTTCAAAGGAACATATTTTACACTCCGTTGACGGAATATTAAGCAGACTAAAAACAGACTATTTGGACACGCTTCTCCTACATCGTCCCGATGCTTTAGTTGAACCAGAAGAAGTTGCAGAAGCATTCGATATGCTTGAACAATCCGGAAAAGTTCGTCATTTTGGCGTTTCTAATCAAAATCCGATGCAAATACAATTATTACAAAAATATGTGAAGCAACCACTTGTGGCTAACCAATTGCAATTAAGCATTACAAATGCCAATATGATTTCAAATGGGGTCAATGTAAATATGGAGAATAATTCTGCTATTAACCGAGATGGCAGTATTTTAGACTTCTGTCGTTTACATGATATTACAATCCAACCTTGGTCCCCATTCCAATATGGTTTCTTTGAAGGGGTATTCCTAGGAAACGAGAAGTTCCCTGAATTAAATCAACAAATTGATGAAATTGCTGAAAAATACCAAGTTAGCAATACAACAATTGCCATCGCATGGTTATTGCGTCATCCTGCTAACATGCAGCCAGTAATTGGAACAATGAATGTAGATCGTTTAATAGATTGCTGTAAAGCAAGCGACATTCAATTAACAAGAGAAGAATGGTATAGTATTTATCGCGCTGCTGGGAATATTTTACCTTAATCTTTTTTATTAATAAGACAGATTTTAATTTAAAATGCTAAAAACCTGTCAACTACTCAATATAATGAGTTGTTAACAGGTTTTTATATTATCTATTATCTACTTTTTCTGGGTACATATCATGGTTCATTAAACGATGTGCTGCCATTTCTTCAAATTTTGTCCCTGCTTTTCCATAATTGCACCATGGATCAATTGAAATGCCTCCGCGCGGTGTGAATTTTCCCCATACCTCGATATATCTTGGATCCAATAGCTTGATTAAATCATTCATAATAATATTGACACAATCTTCATGAAAATCGCCATGATTGCGGAAGCTGAATAAATATAATTTAAGCGATTTACTCTCTACTATTTTCTTGTTTGGTATATAGGAAATATACATTGTTGCAAAGTCAGGTTGTCCTGTTATTGGACAAAGGCTAGTGAACTCTGGACAATTAAATTTTACAAAATAATCTCTATCAGAGTGAAGGTTATCTACCGATTCTAACACCTCTGGTGCATAATCGCTTTTATATTGGGTATTTTGATTTCCTAATAAAGTTAAATCCGTTAATCCTTCTTCTTTCTTTCTTCCAGACATAAAAAAATCCTCCTTGTTTGGTGTTTCCCAACACTGCTTAAAAGAGAGGTGTTTTACCTTACGCAGAAAACTAGCTGAATAAAAACAAAAAAGCCATATCCTTTTATGGACATGGCGTTGATTGCATGTATCCATAGTTTTTTATAGAGGGTATTCGCTATGAACCTCTCCCGCCTCAGTACGGGTATATCTTTTTTAACTATATAGAAAGAGCAAAAATTCGTCAATTAGAAATTAATAAATTAATATGGCTGAAAATTAAGTTTTACATACCCAAATCTCTATTTTCCTTTTTTCACTTAAAAATTAGCCTACTTATGCTGAATGTCTATTGTTTCGATTCCTTCCTTTTCCATTTCTTCCTTTAAATCGTCCTGTACGGTTACATCTGCAAGCTTTACTTTGGAACGGTAAGCTGAACGAACTACTACATGGGATGCGACTGGCGAAGTCAGAAAAACAAAAAATATTCCTAGAAATAAACGAATGCTAAAATTACCTTCTATTATAAAAAAGACAAATGTACCAATAAGAGTAAAAAGCACTCCCATGGTAGAGCTTTTCGAAGCAGCATGTGATCTTGTATACACATCTGGCAGCCTTATTAGCCCTAATGAGCTAAGAAAGCAGAAGATAGCCCCGCAAAATATTAGCAGAACTGCTATAAACTCAATCGGATTGTTTCCGCTCAATGACTACACCTCTTTCAATATATCGGGCAAATGCAATCGTTCCAATAAACGATAGGATTCCAATCAATAAAATCACTTCAAAAAAACCTGTATTTCGAAGTAACACAGAAAAGATAGCTACTCCCGCAATTAAGTTGATTCCTAAACAATCTAGTGCTTGTATTCTATCTAGAGCAGAGGGGCCTTTGACCAGCCGATATACTGTTGCAAGGATAGATAGAATAAGTAAAATTAAGGAGCCTACCAATAAGTTATCAATCATTACGAGTCACCTTCTTTATAGCCTTTTCAAATATTTCCTTCGAACGAAAAATTGATTCCTTTTGAGCAGGAATATCCATTGCATGGATAAAAAATTTTTTATTATCGGGGGTCACCTCAATAACAACCGAACCTGGGGTTAAATTCATCAATAATGCTAACAAGGAAACCTCCAATTCTCCCTCTAATTCCGTCTCTAAGGAAAATATTCCTGGAGAAATATTAAGCTGAGGTTTCGTTATTTGTCGAATGACGACTACACTCGATGTAAACAGTTGTTCAATAAATACTAGGAACAACTTAACTACTGCAAAAAATGTCTCTAAATAAAATTTAGTTGGCATATAACGACGCAATATAAAAAGAACGAGTATACCAAATAAATAACCTGTAAAGAAAGTCAAAACATTCCATGTGTCCTGCAAAAACATCCAGACGACACCTATTAACAAGTTAATTAGTATTTGCATGGGCATAGTTACCACCCCTTTCCAACTATTAAATTACTCCTTTTATTTTCCATTCCCCAAAACAGCTTCTATATAATTAAGAGGATTCATTAACCCTTCCACTGCCATATCTACATATTCATGTATCCCTTCTGTTCCAAGGCCTAATGCAATCGTCAAGAAAGTTAGCAGAGCAATTGGGAGCATCAATCCCTTTGTTGTCCCTTTTTCTTGTTCCAGCGTCAAATCCGTATAACCCCAGAACACAGACATAAATACTTTCATAATAGAATAAAGAACAAACAAACTACTAATCAGTCCGAATGCGCCAAGCCAATAATAACCTGCAGTAAACGTCCCTTCTGTGATAAATATTTTTCCTAGAAAACCACTTAAAGGAGGAATACCAGATAAAGACAATGCTGCAATAAAGAACATCCAGCCTAATTGAGGATGCAAGCGGATTAATCCATTCATATCATCTAATTTACTTGTCCCCGTAAGATGAATAATGGTACCCCCTAATAGGAAAATAAGTGCTTTTATCACCATATCATGAATGAAATAATAGATAGAACCAGTCATCCCTACTGTTGTGTAAGTAGCGACTCCTGCTAAAATAAAGCCAACACCAATGACCACATTATAGGTCATCACCCTATGAATATCTCTATAAGCAACTGCTCCAATTGCTCCAAGTGTCATCGTGATAGCTGCAAGTATGCCAATTAATAGATGGGTAATGTGTACCTCATGGTAAAAAATCAATGTAAATACTCTGATAATCGCATACATTCCGACTTTTGTTAAAAGGGCCGCAAATATAGCGGAAATGGCTGTTGGTGGAGCACTATAGGAGCCAGGAAGCCAGAAGAATAAAAATAACCCTGCCTTTAAGCTAAACACCATTAAAAATAAAATAGCTACCGTTGTCATTAATCCATCCTGACCAACTTCAGCAATTCGAACGGACAAATGCGCAAAGTTTAGCGTTCCAGTAATCGCATATAAATAAGCAATTGCCACAAGAAATAGAAAAGAAGAAATAATGTTAATTAAAATATATTTAATCGACTCTCTTAATTGAACCCTTGTTCCTCCTAAAGAAATTAATACATAAGAAGCCACAAGCATTACTTCAAAGCAAACAAATAGGTTGAAAATATCCCCTGTAAAAAAGGAACCATTTACCCCCGTTATCAGAACCAAAAATAACGGATAAAAGTAATGTTTTTCCCTTTGCTCACCGATTGAATAAAAGGCGTACAATAAACAACAAAAGCCAACAACACTCGTAACTAAAACAAGTATCGCTGCAAACATATCTGCAACCATACTAACGCCAAACGGTGCCTCCCATCCCCCTAACTGAATGGACTGAATTCCTTCTGCTTTAATTTGATTAATTAAAATGAGAGTTACAGTAAAAACGGAAATAATCGCCACCAGGCTTAATATCCGATGAAGTATCACTTTGTCTCTAAAAATCACCATAATCATCGCGAATACGATAGGAAGGATGATCGGCAATATCACAAGATTATTCATCCTCATTACCCCTCAGTAGATCAGTATCATCAGTGCCAAGCACTTTATATGCACGATAGCTTAGGACTAAAAACAAACCCGTCGTTGCAAAGTTTATAACAATGGCCGTAAGCAGTAATGCTTGCGGAAGGGAATCCGCAAAAGTGTGATCCGTTATTCCTAAAAGCGGTGGACCACCCTTGTTCAATCCACCCATTGTAATAATCAGCAAATTTACACCGTGACCAAGAATTGAAGTTCCTAAAATAATTCGTAATAACGTCTTTGTTAAAATAAGATAAATTCCGATGGAAAATAATATTCCCACTAGAATAGACATTAACGTCTCCATTATCGATCATCCCCAATCGTCATAATAATGGTTATCGCTGTACCGATAACGGCTAGAGCCACTCCTATATCGAAAATAACAGCCGTTGCTAGCTCCGTTTTTCCGAAAACGGGCAAATCAAAGTACCCGAATGCTTGGGTCAAAAATGCTTCACCAAATACCATTCCACCAACTCCTGTTAAAACAGCAATTAGCACACCTACCCCTGCTAAAACTTTAAAATCAACAGGAATGTATTTTCGAACAGTCTCAATATCAAAGGTGAGAAAAAGCAAAATAATCGCGGCAGCAAAAGTGAGACCACCAATAAAACCTCCACCTGGATAATGATGTCCAGAGACAAAAAGATTGATTGCAAAGGTGAGGATAATCACAACAGCAACCTTTGTGACACTTCGAATAATAATATCATTTGGTTTCTTCATTCTTATCCCCTCCCACTAGCCTTACCTTTATTAATGTGTACACACCTAGACCGGCAACTGTAAGCACAAGAATCTCTAACATTGTATCTATTCCTCGGAAATCAACTAAAATAGCATTTACAATATTTTTTGCTCCTGCTAATTTATACGAGTCCTCATAATAGCTCGAAATAGGGTCAAATAGATGTGTTCCATTAGCAGAAAGAGCGACAATGGTCACAACTGCCCCTACTCCTATAGAAACAATGGCATTTACCGCTTTGAAACGGATCCTACTAATTTCCTTCTTCAACTGTGGCAAATGATAGAAGCAAAGTAGGAATAAAACAGTCGTTACTGTTTCTACTACTAATTGAGTCAGTGCTAAATCTGGAGCTCTAAAAAGGACAAAGAAAAAGGAGACAAGAAAACCTAGCGCTCCGACTGCTACAATCGATGTAATCCTAGACTTCGAGAAGAGAACAGTAACGGAGCTAATAACCATCGCAACAACTATTCCAATATCAAAAAAACTAATGGGAGAATCGTGAGTTGTATCAAAAGTAACTCCATTAAACAGCAGCAAGGAACCACCGATAATTACTATGATAAAACCAAATATATAGACTAAATAATCGCGTAGGAATCCTGTCATATAGAAATTAGTAATAGTTTTTGACAGTTTCTCCATGTATTCCAACCCTAGATTATATAAATTGCTCAATGTAATAGCCTGTGGATAGAAACGATAAATTTTGTACCATTTTCTTAAAAGTAAATATAAAATCGTTCCTAATACCACAACGCCAATGGTCATCCAAAGTTCAGCATTAAACCCATGGAAAGCACTGATTTTTTTAGATTCTACCGTATGTGCGAGAGACGGCAACACCGATGCAAACGCTGGTTTTAATAAATACTTTGACACTACATTTGGTATAAAGAAGAAAAGAATAACAAGTACACCTAAGATAATAGGCGGGATTAACAATCCAATTGGTGCTTCATGCACCTCTTTATCTAATTTTGGCGCTTTATTTTTTCCTCTAAATGTTTTGAAAACTAAGATCATACAATAAACAAACGTAAAGACACTTGCAATCCACGCAATAATTGGAAGAAACATACCGATGTGCTGGAGATTGAATATTTTCATATGAGAAACATTCACTACAGCCGTTAAAAACATTTCCTTACTTAAGAAACCGTTAAATGGGGGAAGACCTGCCATCGAAAAACCGCCAATTACAGTAAGCGTAAAGGAAACGGGCATTAAATGAATTAATCCACCCAGCCT
Source organism: Niallia sp. (assembly GCF_031978665.1). Taxonomy (NCBI): domain Bacteria; kingdom Bacillati; phylum Bacillota; class Bacilli; order Caryophanales; family Bacillaceae; genus Niallia; species Niallia sp. Next base: position 18,462 of record NZ_DALZDK010000007.1, read on the forward strand.
TCTAAGATCACGCGTACCAGTCTCATGGTCGATAATTCCTACTATCATAAATAGGGAACCTTTAAAGGTGGAATGGTTTACTAAATGAAAAATAGCCGCAAAAATCGCTGCTGCATATAATCCTGCCTCCGCCACTTCTAAATCGTGATACAGCGCAGCAGATCCTAACCCTAGCAAGCTCATGATTAATCCTAATTGACTAATGGTGGAATAAGCTAATAATGCTTTTAAGTCAGTCTGTTTTACTGCATTAAAGGATCCATAAAGCATTGTAAATATTCCAACTCCTACAACAAGCCAAAACCACTCTGCTGTACCGCCAAAAATCGGTGTTAAACGAGCAACTAAATAAATTCCTGCTTTCACCATCGTGGCGGAGTGTAAATACGCGCTAATTGGTGTAGGTGCTTCCATTGCATCAGGAAGCCAAATGCTAAACGGAAATTGTGCCGATTTCGTAAATGCACCAAGTAAAATAAGAAGCATTGCTGGTATAAATAATTCATGGCTCTGAATAAGAGGAATATTTATTAAGGTCTCTCGAATGCTTGTCGTGTCTGCCATAATAGACAGCATGATCAATCCAGCTAACATAGCTAGCCCGCCAAAAACAGTAATCAGCATCGCCTTTTGTGCACCATATCTAGAGCGATCCCTTTCATACCAATAAGCAATTAGTAAAAAGGATGATACACTGGTAATTTCCCAAAAAACATATAAAACAAAATAATTGTCCGACACTACTAACCCAAGCATCGCTCCCATGAACAACAATAAATATACATAGAAGTTATGCAAAGCTTCACGATGCTTGGATAAATAGAAAATAGAATAAAGAATCACCAAAGATCCTATTCCTGCAATCAATAATCCAAATACTAAGCTAAGCCCATCCAAATACGTAGTAAAGTTAATGTTATAAGCAGGTATCCACTTAACTGTAGAAGTAAACACCTCTCCCTTCGCTATTTTCGGGATGTACATCAACAGGAAAACAAAAATGGTTAATGGAACAAACAGTACGAACCAGCCAGTATGAATTCGTGGCGTTAGCCTTTTATATATAAAAGGTACAATTAGTGCAAACATAAATGGCAACAAAATCATAAAATGTAACCAAGTCATTTCTTATCCCCCTCCTTTAAGCATGTTTCTATTTTGAGCTCTTTTATGACGAAAATGTATTTATAATGGCAACTATGTCTACCCTTACTATTAGTAAAAGAAACGGAATATATTTGTCATTTGGATAATTTAAGAAATGCATTGACTCATAAAGTAGCATACGTTATAGTCATACATAGTTTATTATTAGTGGTGTAAATCATTCACATCTATTGAGGTGAAAAAAATTATGGTAAATGGAAAAGAACGCATGGATGAAAGTATTCTAGTATGCGTTTATTACGGACCTAACGGTGAACGTCTTATACAAAGAGGCTGTAAATTAGCTAATATGCTTGATTGTCCACTCTACATCCTAACTGTGGATTCAAAACCATTTGATGAGCTGGATGCAGAGAAATCAAATTATATTGCTAGATGGAAAGAATTAGCTGAACGTCATAGTGCCGACGCGTTTATCATTAAAGATAAGGAATCGAGGCCAATCTCTAAAGTCATCGCAGAAGTAGCTAGAGAAAAGAAAATCACACAAATTGTTCTTGGTCAAACTGCACAAAGTCGTTGGGAACAGATTGCCAAAGGCTCTATTATTAACTCGTTATTACGCGAAATCCCTTTTGTTGATCTTCACATTATTTCTGTTGCCCGCTTTTTAAAAAATCCAGAAGGGCAATATGAAAAAGGTGTACGTGCATATCTAGTAAAAGAAGAAAATGGATACCGCCTAATTTTCAATCATACAAAACATGTTGTGTATGAAGGAATTTTCTTTAAAGAACACGGTACAGATTTCAATAACGGTGTGTTTAAATTTATGAAAGATAAAGAAACATTGCAAGTACAAGTACACGAGGATATTGTTAACGAATTAACAAATGTTGATATCGATACAAATGCTAGTAATGATGATGACTATCTATAATCATGCTATTCTCCACCAATATGGTGGAGTTTTTTTGTTTATTTAGAGATTGACATCTACTTTCACTAATCTTTTTTCATGCTTTTCGATACCTATATATTTTAGCGTTTCAGACCGGGAAGTATGATTATATACTTTCATCAGTAAGGAAATCGCAATCCCTTTTCGATACGCATGATAGCCAAATGTTTTTCTCAATGTGTGCGTTCCAATTTTCCCAGAAATTCCAACTAACTTCGCTGCCTTATTAATAATCCGATAAGCTTGCTGGCGGGTAATTGGTTGATTATTTTTCTGTGACTTAAAAAGAAACTCATCCTCTTCGAATTCATGTTCCTCCATATATTTCTCTAACTCAGTATGCACCTTACTGTTTAAATAATAGGCCTTTACTTCATCAGAATCATGAAGATACAAAAACTCTTTCATCCCTGATTCATCTCTTACATCCCGAACCTTTAATGCCAGTAGATCACTGACTCTTATTCCTGTATTAATGCCTAAAACGAAAAGGAGCAAATCTCGTTGTGATTGTTTTCGTAATATTTCTTTAATCGCATTAATACTTTCGATTTCTTTTATAGGATCGACATATTCCATCAGTTTGCCTCCCAATAATGTTACATAACTTTATGTTATCATCATTTAAGTAACATTACAACGAATAACTTTGAACTAAGTTCTTTTTCTTTTGTAGTATGCTTCATTAGTTTTTGAAATAGTCTTTTGATAGTTTTTGGTGAATTTGATTTTGGTTGCCGTCAGATGGGATTTTTATCAAAGAAAATAAAGACACGTTTTTTCGGTTCCCTTTCTGCTTTGCTTATTTATGAAATGGGCTTTGATATTGTTTCTCTGTTACCTTTTTTCTTGCCACCTTTTCCATTCGGGCTTAGAGAACCTTCCTCTGTTACCTTTTCACTCATCCACTCTTCCATTCGGGCTTAGAGAACCTTCCTCTGTTACCTTTTCTCTCGCCACCTTTTACATTCGGGCACAGAGAACCTTCCTCTGTTACCTTTTCTCTCGCCACCTTTTCCATTCGGGCACAGAGAACCTTTCTCTGTTACCTTTTCTCTCGCCACCTTTTCCATTCGGGCTTAGAGAACCTTTCTCTGTTACCTTTAAACCTTCTTTTTTCATAAAATGGCCTTTGATACTATTCCATTTTTCCTTTTACTTGTCATAACCTTTGCATAAATAAAGGCAGTAAATGCCTCTCATCTACTGCCGTGTCTAACAATTAATAATTATACTTTTCCATCCATTCTTCCCTTGATTCCATATCCCTCACTTTATATGTGTTACTTTCCACTTCCTCATCTCCGAGCATAATCACCTTTTTCACCCCTTCTTTATTTGCTTTCTCTAAAGCTTTCGCCAATTTTTTCTTTCCTAATTCGAGCTCCACCTTAAACCCTTTGTCTCGAAGTGTTTTCGCAACTAAAAAGGCCTCCAGCGGTCGACCAATCGGAATAATATAGTAATCCAACTTTGCATCATCTAAATCAACCTTGTCTACTAATAGAGCAGATAATATAACATCCAAACCAAAGGAAATGCCAACCGTTGCATAGGTTTCCCTGGACCCAATTAAGCCACCTATCGCATTGTCATATCTTCCACCACTGCCAATGCTCGACTTCACTCTTTTATCAGATAAGAAAATTTCATAAATCGTTCCTGTATAAATTTCAAGACCTCTCGCAAGAAATGGATTAAATACGCAATATTGCTCAAGTCCTAACCGCTCTATATAAGATTGTAATTCGTTCCATTCTTCCATCCCTTGTCTAATGCTCTCTTCTTTTTCTGCCAACTGTTGATAGTACTCTATTATGCCGATTAAATCCTTTTGTAAAAAAGTATCAATAGCCTCTATCATCGTTTGTTCTAATCCAGCATCTCTTAGTTCTTCCTTTATTTTATCTTTACTAATTTTTTCGATTTTATCTACTATCAAAATTACGCGGTTTATCATTTGTCCCGTTATATTTAATTGACGAAGAAATCCAACTAATAATTTCCGATTATTGTATTGTATCGTTACTTCCATCTTTAACTTTTTAAATATATCCAAAGCCATCATCATCAGCTCTGCTTCTGCCATTTGCGATGGAACGCCTACAATATCGACATCACATTGTGTAAACTCCCGATATCTACCTGTCTTTATCGGTCCATCTCTAAAAACCTTGCCAATCTCATAACGTTTAAAGGGCATTTTTATCGTTGGATTCATCGCAACTACTTTCGCAAAGGGAATCGTTAAATCATAGCGCAACGCAAGCTCCCTTTTGCCTCGATCAGACAAAGTGTACATCTCTTCTAAAATTTCCGCTCCACCTGCGTATTTCGAAGCAAGCAAATTTTGATAATTTAAGATCGGTGTCTCAATAGGCTTACAGCCATACTGAATAAATACATTTTCAATCGTTCTTCTAATATTTCTTCTGATTCCTTCCTCTCTCGGCAAATAATCCAGCGTTCCTTTTACATTTTGATAATTCATCTTTTTCATTTTTTCATTTCCTCCTATTTAAAATAAAATAAAAAAACCGCCCTTGATTTAAGTAGTTAAAACTTAATCAAATGCGGTTTCATGAGAAATAGTCTTCCTATGTACGATTTTTAAATCGAAATAGCAAGACTATTTTTTATGATGATGTAATTGTGAAAGGTTGATACTGAACGTGACTTTAACCATTTCAATCACCTCTTATTTTCCAAATACTTTAACATATCGGAATTTGGAAAACAATACCTATTTTAAAAACTTTCAATATCGCTCCCCACCTCCCACAATCCAAATATGATTATGGTAAACTAAGTTAAATTAAACTTGTTTTAGTAGGTGAATAAATAATGATAAAAGAAGTCTGCGTAGAAAATTTTACACATATCCCAAGTGCTATTCAAAAAGGATCAGATCGAATTGAGCTCTGTGACAATCTAGCAGTAGGGGGAACGACTGTTAGCTATGGTGTTGCTGCAAAGACCATTTCCTATTGCCGAAAAACAAATACGAAGGTGATGGCTATCGTCCGTCCGAGAGGCGGTAACTTCATTTATGACGAAGATGAAGTAGAAATTATGTGCCAAGATATTCTTCTATTTAAGCAACTCGGAATAAACGGGGTCGTTGTGGGTTGTCTAAATAAGGATGCTTGGATTGATGAAGAGGCGATGAAAAGGTGCTTAACTGCCGCTACAAATATGGAGGTTACCTTTCATATGGCCTTTGATCATATTGCGCCAAAGCTAAAATATCAAGCAATCGACTGGCTCATTTCCCATCAAGTAAACCGGATTTTAACACATGGCGGTCCTTTATCTACTAGAATAGAAGACAATATACCTATGCTAAAAAGTTATATAGAATACGCCTCTGGAAAAATCATTATTATACCTGGTGGCGGAATTACTCAAGCAAACCTTCCTTTTCTATCCCTCCAATTAGGAATGGAGGAAGCACACGGGTCGAAAATTATTGGGGATTTATAACGGATTATTAAACTGTTCACTCTTTCATCTTGAAAACAAGCAAAGGGACTATCCTAGATTGGACAGTCCCTATCACTAATTATTCTCTCTATTATAGTTCTCATCAAACCATTTTAATACAATCTGAATGGTTTGATCCCAAAACGCCCAATTATGGTCACCTGGCATCTCAGCATAATGAAAATCTTTTATTTTTTCTTTCGCTTTCTCTCTAAACTTTAGATTATCTTGATAAAGAAAGTCTTCTGTACCACAGATTTGCAGCATAGCTATCTCATTGTTATCATCAAAGTTCTCTAATAAGTGAAATAAATCATTCTTGCTACCTTCCAGTTCATGAATTGATCCAAATATATTAGCAAATTGCTTATCTCTATTTCTATCTCTTTTCCACAATTCTACAACATCCATTGCACCAGATAACGAAGCGAAGCTATTAAACCGATTCGGATAAGTTAGAGCCAATTTTGTTGCACCATATCCTCCCATTGATAGGCCCGCAACAAAACTAGCCTCTTTCTTATCCGAAATACGAAACCATTTTCCAACTAAAGCTGGCAGTTCTTCTGATAAAAACGTCCAATAGCGATTCCCATGAACCATATCTGTGTAGTAACTTAAATCTACTTGAGGCATCACAATCGCAAATTCATAGTCTGAGGCATATCTTTCCAGTGATGTGGCAGTTAACCATGCTTCATCATTATCAGACCAACCATGTAGCAGATAAATAACGGGAATAGGGTTACTATTCTCTTTATCAGGAAGATATATATTCATAGAAGTAACTTTTCCTAAAACTTCAGAACGAAAATTCACTTTGGCAATAGCCATTTTATACACCTACTTTTTATTAGAGATAAAAGATTTTCCTTCTACAAAACTTGTGATGATTGATTCATCCTCTACTTCTTCATTATTGATTAGCTGAACAACCTTTTCAGCTGCAACCATTCCCCAGCGATGCTTAGAATAGGAAATCGTTGCTAATGATGGATTTAAAAAGGAGCCGATTTCTATATTATCAAATCCAATAAGAGAAATATCTGTACCTATTTCTCTATCTGTATTTCTAAAATATTTATAAATCCCCACAGCCATTTCATCATTAAAGGAAAAAACGGTAACTGGCGGACCAGTCATCTTCGAATGAATAATTTCCGCCGCTGCATATCCTGATTCCTCTGTGAATGCAGATGGGATAATCTCATAATTTATTCCATAGCGAGCTAATTCACGTTCACTCGCTTCCAACCTTTGGCAGCTATCAAATGCTTCCTCTGGTCCAGTTACTAAATAAACCTTTTCAGAATTACTGGAAATGATTTTTTCCATCGCCAGGGTCGCTCCGCCTTTGTTATCTAAAAGTACTTTTCTAACATTCGGGCAACTGATTTCCCGATCCAACACAACTAAAGAATGACCTCGATTAGCAAATTGAATAATTTCTTCGGTGCTAAAGGTCCAATCTAATATAATCCCTCCATCTACCATTCTTTCAGGAAGAAATAGATGAGACTTTTGCCCACTACAAACAATCATATCGTAGTTGTAATGAGCAAGACCTTTTTTAATCCCTTCTAGTAACTCTCCATAAAAGCTTCCACCATAATCAGCCAGGTAGACTGCTATAATTTTCGTTTCCTGCTTCTTCAATGTTCTCGCTGCCATATTAGGAATATAATTGAGTTCATTTGCAATAGCAGTTATTCTTGCACGAGTGGCTTCCGTTACCTTGGGACTGCCATTTAGTGCATAGGATACGGTAGAAATAGAAACTCCAGCTGCCTTAGCTATATCTTTAATCCCTACCATTGCCTTCACTCCTTCCTACTAGCAGTATATTTCTAATATATTTTCTTGTTGTAAGTGCTTCTTGATTACTTCTTTATCTAAGCATATTCCACCGATTCGATAAAGATTAGCTTCAAACTTACCTTCTACTACATTTCCATTGAAAATTACCCGTTTATCTTCCTGTCCTAGATGGTACTTAATTTTTACAGGCTTATCTAATAATTTAAACTCAACTATTAATCCATTTAATCTCTCAGGTAGAACCGGATCAATAATAAATGTATTCGCCGTTTGGCGTATTCCTAATACATTGCTTATCAACTGATTTATATAGATTCCTGGTCCGCTGGAGTAAATTCGCCATCCCCCTTTTACAGGAACATCGCCATTTTTAAGTTTATCAAAATTAGCTTGTGCTTCATACCTTGTTTTGAAATCGCCATCAGAACTGCTGAAATACACATTACTCTGACGAATAGCAGCATTTTCCACACGGTCTTTGATGCCAATTGGATTAATCGTATTTAATCCTTTCCACGTTTCTTCAGCCTTTCCTAACTTCGCCATTGCTTCAGTAAAACGAATATGGGCATGTACATACTGCAAACCGATTTCTCTTCCGAAATTAGCAGCCTGTTCCGCACGTTTAAAGTTTGTGCTTACCCCACCTCTATAGAATGCAGGACGATTCATTAAACGCACACCATCTGGAAAATATAAATTTTCTTTAATAATTTGATAATGATGCTCCGCCATCTCCGGTGTGATTAGTTCTGCAATCATACTTCTCGTCATAGGCAGTAATCGGTATTGAATATTTGTTTTTTCATCTTCTGGATGTATCATTAATTCCACATGATTCGAATCTTCCATATAGACAAATCCAGGAATCGTATCTGTGCTTAATATAAATCGATTATAATCCTCTTTGATATTTTTCACTAAACCAAGAAGATATTCTGCGTACTGATCATCATATCCATCTAATGCCTTTGCTAAATTACGTAATGTTTGGTAAGTAAGAGCGACAGTCCAGCTACTAGCCATATTTTTTTTCAATCTGCTATCATACGGCTGCAAAGTATCGTCCCAATCTCCATCCCCATAGCATGATAAATACGTATTCGGTAGAAAATTTGTTTCAATATAATGAATTTGTTTTTTTATATGCTCCAATAACGGGTATGAATCCTTTGTCTTTTCAAAAGTAGTTCGGTCCGTAAATGGAATAAGTTCCTCCAATATGCTGGTATCACCGGTGAATGACAAATAATCTCCTATAACCTTTAATGGCCATACAATTACATCACCATGACTTTCATCTGCCTTAATCTTTTCAAAGCGATCAAACATAAACCACTGTGGCCAATTGCCATCATTTTCGAATTGATTTGCATATACCTTTTTCAAAATTTCACGAACAATCTCCGGACGATTAACAGCAAAGAAATATTCAACCGGCCCTTGGGATACATCTCTTGTTCCCCACGCCGCACCGCCATACTGTTCTAATCCGTGTGGAGATAAATAATGAACGAGCATATTATGAGAATACCATCTACTAAGCAGGTTCATTCTTTCTACTTCTTCTTGGATCTGCGGATTCTCATGATTCATTTGAAAACCATTTATCAATTCATCCAGATAACGTTCATAGCTTTCCGTCTCTTGATCCTCGCACTTTAGATGATATTGATAATTTTCTTTATTCAAATTTCCTTGAATAGTAAGGTTTACTATATGCTCTTGATTTACCTCTAACATGATTAGCGGAAAGTTAGACGATTTCTTAGAAGAAACAAAGACCGTTTCATCTTTTAACGTAAAAGGTTGTTCTACATGTACATGATACGTTAATTCTGGATATCCTTGACCAACAGTAGAATTAGATTTGCCATTAAACGTGATGAGTTGATTTGATTCACTCCATTTAAATGGAACGGAATCTTCCCCATCATTCATCAAAATATGATTACTAATGATAAAATCATATTTTTTTCCTTTTTTACTCTCAATAATAAGTTTAATCTCGTGGTCTTCCACGGAAGTATAGTTTGTCACGACAATTAAGTCATCTGCAAGCTTGTAATACCATTTAGCGACATTAAAGCCCATTTCAAATGCAGATGGCATCGCTAATAACTGCCATTGATCCTTTACTTTCATATAAATGCGCTGACCAGATTTCTTCATGATATTTAGGGAATTTCTATTATTACTCATCATTTTGTTCATCGATGTGTTCCCAAGAACAATTTGCGAGTTAAAAATACCGTACATATAGACAGTTGTTGCCATTATCGGCTTATCTACTACTAAATCAGTCCCACTTAACAGAATATGTCCGTGCGGTCTTTCCATTTGAAGTTCCTTTTCCTTCAACACGACATGATGCTTTTTACTCGTGAAAAAGGACAAAAGCTTTTGATCTACTATCTCTTCTTCTATTTTATCACCAAATAAATCCTCTACTTCTTTGGATGTCAATCCTTCTGTTTGTACAACCTGATTTGCAACATTAACTATTTTATCCACTGGTTTCGCAACCGGTTCTGATTTGTCTACTTCTGCCCAAATAGTTTCTATTTGTTGATTAGTGAAATATGGTTTTTCTACAGCTGTTGGATGATCTTCTAAGACAGAACCATAAAAAATGATCGATTGCTTTTCTTGTGCTTTTAGTTTCTCTGTTTGTAAGGAAGCATAAGCCATTTCATATTGAAATACCTCTGTTGGTAAGGTTTCCTTTTGTAATGCTTCTGGAATATTGGTTTCTTTGTAGGACTTGCCAAAGAATTGATATCCATCCGTACTAAATCCGATTGTTTTTTGTAAACAGCCTTGCTGAAGATAAGGAAACTTCTTTCCTTGTGGCTGATTTTGCCTTGAAGAGATTGTATATCCGTGCTGCATATCGATGTGATGATCAATATATTGAGACACATAGGCCTCATTTGATTGAACTGCCCCTTTTGCTGCAATTCCAACATCCTGCCCATATAATAAATCGACTGTTTGATTCCCTTGTAAAGTAACTTCCCAAAACCATACATCCTGTGAGGTTAATAAAAACTTAACTTCATAGAATACTCCTTCAAAACTGCCGTTCCAAATTAATCCATGTTCACCTACTGATAGTTGACTATCTGATTGAACACCAAGTAATGGAGTTGACAGAATTTCCCCTTCCTTAAACACGCGTAAATAAATTTGATTAGCGCTACCATCTAATAGATTCCCGATAAGTTGGTTAACCATTATATCCTTATGACGGATTTCATATATATCTCCACTTGGAAGAAAAGTAAAAGTCGTATCATTCCTATTCAAAGTAATTGTTTGAGTATTCATGTCTTCATTCCTATCCTCTTATCTTTTTTAATTCAAAGCTTTTCGATTGAAGTTCTATACTGTTTGGTCCGACCATCACTTCAAAATCGCCCTCATCACTAGAGAATGTCATATTTCTATGTGTATACCGAAGCTGTTCCTCAGAAATCGTAAATGTTACTACTTGCTTTTCTCCACTTACCAAATCAACTTGCTTGAAGTCTTTTAATTCCTTAACCGGCCGTACCACTTCACCGACTAGATCTCGAATATATAGCTGGACTGTTTCTGTAACTAGATATTCCCCTCTATTCTCCACTTCCACTGTAACAGTTATGGTTTCTTCTTCTGATATAGTCTCTTTATCCAGCTGTAAATTACGATAAAAAACCTCACTATAACTTAATCCATAACCAAATGGATAACGCGCATAATTAGACACATCTAAGTACTTGGAAACATATTTTTCTTCTGGATTTTCTTCATAAGGACGACCCGTATTATCTACATTGTAGTAAATCGGCACTTGCCCAACATTTTCCGGAAAACTCATGCTCAAACGCCCACTTGGATTTACATCTCCATATAAAATGTCACTTAGTGCATTTCCGCCTTCTGTGCCAGGAAACCATGCTTCTACAATGGCAGCTGCTCCATCTAATTCACTAATATCTAATGGACGGCCATTGTATAACGTAACGATAATTGGTTTTCCAGTATCCTTTAATAGCTGGAATAGCTGAACCTGCTCTTTTGGCAAACGGATATCACTTCGACTAGCAGCCTCTCCACTCATCCATTCTTGTTCACCTAAAGCTAATACTATAACTTCTGCATTACTCGCTGCTTTGATTGCACTTGAAATCATTTCTTCTGATAGATCAAAGTAGTCACATGGCACTTCAGCAGGAATAATATGGGAAGATTTCTCTTGCATCCCCTCTAATAAGGAAATAGCTTCATCCATTTTCCCTTGCCAAGACCATGCTCCTAAAATATCCTGTGAGTCTGCTCCTGGTCCGACAACTGCCACTTTTTGATTCTTCGATAATGGCAATACACCATTGTTTTCTAGTAAAACAATCGATTTTGCAGCAATTTCCCTAGCAGCTTCTCTATGTGCTTTTGATAGAATTACTTCTTTCTCTCGCTCTATATCTGCTCCACGATGAGGATTTTCAAATAATCCTAAATCATTTTTCAATTCTAAAATTCTTAGAACAGCTTCATTTAACAGCTTTTCTTCTACTGTTCCTTCCATCAATAATTCCTTTAAATAATGAGCGTAACAAGTGGTCATCATTTCGATATCGACACCTGCTTTTATAGCAAGCTCAGCAGCCCTTTTTTCATCCCCAGCTACACCGTGAGCAATTAGTTCTTTTACCGCTCCCCAATCAGAAATAACTACTCCATCAAAGCCAAATTGTTCTCTTAACACCTTCCTAAAAAGCCATTCGTTTCCGGTTGCTGGAATTCCATCTACTGTATTAAAGGAGGTCATTACTAACTTTGCTCCCGCATCAAGCGCCGCTTTATAGCCCGGTAAATAATTCTCCCTTAATTGCCGTTCAGACATATCTACCGTATTGTAATCTCTCCCACCTGCCGGAGCTCCATAGGCTGCAAAGTGTTTAACACAAGCCGCTAGTCGATCTGTATCTTTTTTCAAATCTTCACCTTGGTAGCCATGTACAAGTGCTTTAGCAAATTCAGCATTTAAATAAGCATCTTCTCCTGTTGATTCCATTACTCTTCCCCATCTTGGGTCACGCACTAAATCAACCATTGGCGAAAAAGTAACATGCAAACCTGATACACTAGCCTCTAATCCAGAAATTTGTGCCATCTTTTCTGCAGCTTCCACACTCCATGAGCTACCTAATCCTAAGGGAATAGGGAAAATCGTCCGGAAACCATGAATAATATCCGCCATCATTAACGTTGGAATACCTAAACGGTGCTTATTCATATATTCTTTTTGGACACGAATCGCTTCCTCGGCCCCTGATAATCCTAATGTAGAACCAGCTTGTTTAATATTTTCTTCTGTTAACCCTAAATCTGTTAATGGCCCAGTCATTTCTTCACTATTTTTTGTATAAAAATCGGCTGAAAGCTGTAGTAGCTGATCTATTTTTTCTTCCACTGTCATTTCGTCCACTAAAGTAACTAACTCTTCTTGTCTCATTTACATGCTCCTTACTTTAATCCTGATACATTAAATCCTTGCAGGATGTATTTTTGGAAAATCATGAATACAATAATGATTGGAATAATCATAAAAGTAGAACCTGCCATCTGTAAGGCATAATTACTTGCGTATTGTCCTTTTAATAGTTGTAAACCAACGGATAAAGTGTAATATTTCTCATCGTTTGCCATAATTAACGGCCATAGGAATGAGTTCCATGCACCAATAAAGGTCAATATTCCTTGTACCGCAATAACCGGACGTGAAACGGGCATTATTATCTTCCAAAATATTTTCCATTCACTAGCACCATCTAACCGAGCTGCTTCTAATAATTCATTCGATATAGTTGACATAAATTGACGGAATAAGAAAATGGCAAAAGCTCCAACTAATCCCGGAAGAACAATTCCTGCCATCGTATTCGTTAAGCCCATTGCATTTAGGATCAAATAAACTGGTATCATAGTAACTTGCCCAGGTATCATCATTGTTGCAAGCACTAAATAAAAGAGAATATTTTTTCCCTTGAAGTTATATTTTGCAAACCCATACCCCGCCATGGCATTTAAAATTAATCCACCAAATGAGCATAGGACGATAATTAATGTGTTTTTTAAATACACTGCAAAGTTAAACGCAAAAAACAGTTCTTTAAAATTATCTAATGTAAACTCCTGTGGCCAAATTGTTGGAGGAAACTGCATAATTTCCGCATCTGTTTTTAACGAAGATAGGATCATCCATAGAAATGGGAGGACCATAAAAAATCCGCCAACAGTAAGAATAATTCCAACAATCCATTTTGAAGTTCTCGTTTGTTTTTGAGATGTATTCATAGCTTTTTCCTCCTATATTGATTCTTCGTCACTCTTACGCTGAATGCGGAATTGAATCAATGTAACAATAATAATCGCAATAAATAAAATAAACGATCCCGCTGCTGCATAACCAAACTTACTAAATTGGAAACCGTTTCGATAAATAAATAGCGCAACAGAAGTAGTACTATCTAAAGGTCCACCATTAGTCATAATAAATGGTTCTTCGAAGAATTGTAGCCAACCAATCATTGTCGTAATGGTTACAAAGAAAGTAGCAAACTTAAGCATCGGTATGGTAATTTGAAATAATTGTTGGCGTCGATTAGCCCCATCTAAGGAAGCAGCCTCATAGTATTCTTTCGGTATACCTTGAAGAGCCGCTAAAAAAATAATCATATTCGTACCAATTGCTCTCCATAGTGCGAGAATAATTAATGAAATTTTTGCCATAGTCGGATCTTGCAGCCATGGAACAGGAGAAACATTGATTAGAGATAGCAAATAGTTTAAAAAACCAAAGCTAGGGTTATATAGATAACTCCAAACCACTGCCACAGCGACCACATTTGTGATAGATGGCGTATAAAAAATCAAGCGGAAAAATTGAAATATTTTATTTTCGCCAAAGTTAATCATGACAGCAATTCCTAAAGAACAAGCGATAACTAAAGGTACTCCAATAATTACATAAAATAGGGTATTTCCAATTGACTTAAGGAAAACGGGATCTGTTAAAATTTCCTTATAATTACTTAATCCTACAAAATTAATTTGTGACCAATCCGCTAATCCAACTAGACTAATATCTGTAAAGCTAATAAAAAAGGCTACTACAATTGGAATCAAGGAAAACAACATTAGTAAGAGCAATGCAGGAGTTATAAATAAGTACGGGGCTCTTTTACTAGTAAAGTTTCTCAATTTTAAAGCACTTCCTTTACTTTAAATAGAAAAGGAGCATCTCTAGAAGGAAGATTCTATTTTCTAACGTATTCGATCAGGAATTATATTCCCGCTGACCGAACCGTTAGTATTCAGATAGCTTCCTCCAAAGGTCGAGATACTCCTCTCTGCTCGTTTATTTGCTTAAAACTTCTTCTGTTTCTGTATTAAACGCATCTAGTTCTGACTTCACATCTTCTCCACCTAGATAAATTTTCTCAAAATGCTTCAAATAGTTTTGCGCAATTTCTTCAAATTCAGGAATTAACGGCATTGGACGAGAATTTTCCATTTGCTGTCCAAATACTTCATATAATGGATCACCAGCTAACTTTTCATCATTCCAAGCTTCTTTTACTGTTGGCATTGCATTCGTTAATTCTAACCATTTTAATTGATTTTCCTTCTTCACCATAAAATCAATAAACTGTGCCGCTTGATCTTTTTTCTTTGAATGTTCAAATATCGTTAAATTAGATCCACCAAGACTTGAAAAATTATTCTCTTTACCAGAAGGAAGAACCGCAGTTGCCCATTTACCTTCTATATCCGGCACTGTTTCATTAACCGCTTTCACCATCCACGGACCACTAATAAACATTGGCACAATAGCATCACCTGAGAACGTTTGCGAAACATCCATACCCAAATCCTGTTTAGGTGCATAGCCTTTTTGAATCATATCATTTAGATAAGAAACTGCTTCAACAAATGAAGCTTCATTAAAGAGTGGTTTTCCGTTTTCAGACAATAACTCAGAACCGTTTTGACGAGCAAACATAAAGCCTAATGTTTGTTCCTTCGAGTCAACATTTAGTCCATACATGTTGTCTCCTCGTTCGGATAATTTTTTCGCTGCATCTTCAAGCTCATCCCATGTTTTAGGCGCCTCTTTATATCCAACAGATTCTAAAATATCTGTACGATAGAATAAAACTCTCGTTTCTGCTGCCCATGGGATTGCATAATATTTATCATCAAACTTTGTTGTTTCTACTGAACCTTCAAAAAAGTTATCAGGGTTTAAATTATCGTATTTTTCGATATACTCACCCATATCCGCCAATGCTCCAGCAGCTTGGAATTCCGGCATCCAAGTAGTACCCATTTGAAGTACATCAGGACCTTGTTTCGAAGCTACCGCTGTTAGTAATTTATCATGAGCACTAGCCCAAGGAATTGCTTGAATTTTAACTTCAATGCCAGTTTCTTTTGTAAATTCCTCTGCCATTTTCGGAAGTTGTTTCACTTCATCTCCCATTCCCCAAACCGTCAGTACTTCTGAGTTACTAGCATCATTTTTACTATCAGAACATCCCGCCATTAATCCAACTGCAAGTAATGCTGTGGTTCCTAGCAATGCAAATTTCTTTTTGAAATTCATACTTGTTTCCTCCATTTTTGATGAAAATTTTATAGAAACGTTTCGATATAAGTAAGTATATATTACGAATTATTATCTTGCAAGCGTTTTCTAATCGAATTATTTGATATTTTTTATAGAAACGTTTCACAAAACATAAAAAAGAATGCCCAACTATTCTTAAAGATACAAGCAATATCAACGGTTTTATTGATATTGCTTGTATCTTTACCTTTTGCTGAGACATTCTAAATCTTGTCAATTATCCTCTAAAAAAAGCTTTCAATACTTGGAAATCCTCTTTTACATCAATCTTATTTGGTTCTGCTTTTTGCAGCCTATCAATAATAGCTGGTATGTCATGTAAATCTTTATTATCGGTATATTCTATAAAAGATAACTCATGCAACCAGTCATTATAAGAATGTTTTGCTTTTCCATAGCTATTACCGAATACCAAACAAGGAGTCTTCGTGATAATAGAAAAAATCATTGCATGCAATCGATCCGTAATGATTAACTTTTTCGAACCCATTTTATCGAGCGTTTTTAAGAAGTAGGTTTCTCGGTCAGCATAATCAATCACCTCAACCTCTGAAAGAACAGTATCTGTTCGCTCCACTGAATTATCTTTTCCCACCAAGTTCATTAAGTCTGATACGAAGCTTTCTTCCGTTACTTTTTCCTTGTCCGCTCTTAAGACAAACAATACCCCCTCCCTTTCAAGGTCCCTCGGTTCAATGGAAAGGGATAGCACCATATCTGGAGTGTACAGTACATTTGCTTGAAAAGTATCTTTTAAGATTTTTAATGTTTGATTCTCTCTTGCTACTAAGGTGAGATTAGGATTTTTGTTATATGCGTCTTGACTTTTTTTCTTCTCTGCTTGTCCTTCCGCTGTATCCTCAAAAAAGGCAGATTGCGGGAACACAATTGTTCGATAATCTTTAAATGACTCGATTACCTTTCTGCGATCTTCCTCAATATCCAAATACAGACTTCCTAAATTCCCTCCACCTGTAAAACAAACAACATCATCCGCTTCAATAATCTTTTTAACTAGCTTTATTCCTTCCTCTGTAGCATAATCCATAATTTCAATATATTCATAGTACGGGAAGCAATTTTTTATAAATTTCTCTTCCGCATATGCTATTGCCTGATCCCCAATATTCGTATAACTCGGAGAGCCAAATAGAAACACTTTTCTTTTATTATTAAATAAAGTTTCCTGACTTACATTAGGAGCAATTCCTTTTACTATATTAAACTCTTTTCTCGCTTGATTTAACATAACTCCATTCCTCCTTCTATAGATCTTAGGGTTTATTGTCATGTACCCCAAATAAGCAGTATTTATTCTCCAACTAGTAACTTTCTCTCTTACTTCTGCTGTTTCCATGCCAATAAAATCGACTTTCCATCACTTGGAGCATTTTCTCCATAATCAAAAGGAAGCAACGAAAAAAAGATATGGTATAGAGAGAAATAGACAAATTGATAGAAAAAGGAGTTCTTTGGTAAAATTCCCTGAGTGATTAAATAATTGACCACTAGAATAGACAATAAGTTAAATAAAACGCCGCCTCCATGAATCAATATCTGTTGCCATCTCTTTTTCTTCTCCATCCCTCTATAAAGACATGAAGCGTCCACAAAATAGAACAAACGAACATGGATAGCACCTATACAAAATAATTCTTTTCCTTTACCAATGATTAAATCTCCCTTTTCTCCAAACAAACATACAAAAAACTGATGTCCTGTAGCATGAATCATGCTCACAATCGGTAATACAACGAAAAAGGCCCATGCAAATTTGTCAAGATCACTTAGAGAAAACATGCCCTCTCCCTTCTCTCCTCTTTAGGATGGACGGTTTACGTAACAGAAGTTAACCTTTAAAAATTAGATATATGTAAGATACCTCTACTATTTAAAAGTAAATCCTCTATTAGGAATTTGATAGATATTGGAAAAGATCCTATTGTATAATGGATATATCTTACAATTTTGTTGAAGGGAGAATTACTTTGATACAAAAAATTGGACAAATCGGTGTAACAGTAAAGAATTTAGATGAGGCTATTCACTTTTATAAAGAAAAACTTAGTCTTCCCCTTTTATTTCAAGCAGATAATATGGCCTTTTTTGATTGCAACGGTATACGCTTGCTTATCAGCTTGCCGGAAAATGAAGAATTTGATCATCCGAGCTCAACTATTTATTTTCAAGTGGAGAATATAAAAGTTGCTTATGAGAATTTAATTAAGAAGGAAGTTGAAGCTGTTAGCGAACCACACCTTGTCGCTAAAATGGGCTCGACCGAAACATGGATGGCATTCTTCCGCGATACTGAGGGAAATATACATGCATTAATGAGTGAAATAGAGGCTGCCTGATTAGGTAGCTTTTTTGTTTATCCTTTTTGGATTAAGTTGATGAATACCACTTTTCGCTTGGGCTTTTGACTTTTCGGTTTTCATTCACTTGATGAACACCACTTTTCCCTTGCGCTCATGCTTTTTTGGTTTTCATTCACTTGATGAACGCCACTTTTGACTTAGGCTCTTGCTTTTTCGGTTTTCATTCCCTTCATGAACACCACTTTTCCCTCTTGCTCCTGCT
>NZ_DALZDK010000007.1:37190-134951 GCF_031978665.1 Niallia sp.
TGCTCTTGCTTTTTCGGTTTTCATTCCCTTCATGAACACCACTTTTCCCTCTTGCTCTTGCTTTTTCGGTTTTCATTCCCTTCATGAACACCACTTTTCCCTCTTGCCCCTGCTATTTTGCCTTTCATCTACTTGAAGGATAATTCTATTGTTAAGCACAGCTTTTAGAAACCTATGCGAAGGAAACAAGTGATACTTTTTAATTAAACAAAGCCTCCAAGTTTCACGTGAAACATGGAGACTTTATACGATTTGTTTATATTTCCTAGAAAATATTCTTATTCTCTTTCTACTCCTTAAACTAAAAAAGCAAAAAACTTTATGATCGGAGCTAAAATTTTTGTAGCTATTTTCTTAACAAATCCAACCTCTGCTTGATTTACTTTTTCATTCGTTTTATAGCTTCCATCTTCTAAAACCTGAAGACTATGATTATCAACCGTTTTATTTAGCTCTTTTTGGAGAAAGCGAGCAAACTCTTCACTATCAATCAATAGCATTGTTTCTGTATTTAAAAAGGTACTTCTTGCATCTATATTGTAGGAGCCAATTAAACTAATTTTCTCATCAAAAATGTAAGTTTTTCCATGAAGAGATTCTGTCTTTTCCTGGTATTCATATAATTCATCCACCCAATTAATGATAGATTTTCGATTTGCCCAATATCCTGAAAAAGCAACCATATTAGGTGTAGAGGCAGTAGAATTTGTTAGTACCTTCCAATGATCAACTGTTATTTTCTTTGGATCTGCATAATCAAGCATTTTCTTAGTAGGAACAATATAAGGACTTTCAAAATATATAGACTTTGAAGCCTGTTCACTTAAAGATACAAGTTCCTTCCAAATAAGTGGGTCTTTATTAATTCGCTGATGTGGATTATGAAGTAAATATACCTTATTAGTTGAATACGCATCTTTCTTCCAATCTTTTGCTTGGTTAATTGATAATGGGTATACATCTTTTGCATGTTTTAATAATTGAATGGACTTCTCTGCTTTTTCCTTTCCTAATTTCTCCTTCCTTTGCGATAATTTTTTTACTGCATTCTTCGTATAAGGATGATTCCATACGTATTGGTAATAATCAGTCACTTCCTTTAATACGCTATCCTTATAATTTGCTTGCTCATCGGTAAACACGAGAACATCTCGGTCATTTGAAGCTCCCTTAGACCCTGGTGCACTAAAGTATTTATCCCCAATATTTCTGCCACCAACTAACGCAAGCTCCCTATCTATAATGAAAAGCTTATCATGAAATCGATTATTCCATGCCCAAGGCTTTCCGAGATGAAGGGGCTCATAGTATTTTAATTCGATATTCGGATGATTAAATATCGCATAGCTGTATAATCGTAAATCCTTATTAAATTGACTGACAACGCCATCTAATAAAATTCGCACCTTTACCCCATGGTTTGCTGCCTCAAATATACAACCAAATAAAAGATCTGAATACGTACCCTTATGAATTGCATAAGTAGATATATCAACAGATTCTTTAGCATTCTTTATCAACTGTAATCTAGCCAAACCTGACTCTTCCCTATCTTGAAGTAGCACAACTTTATCCGGAGACATTCCTCTTTTCTTATTCTGGTTGAAATAACTAGCTGGCCTCCACGAAGGGACCTCCTTAGGTTCATAAAAATAAGGTACGATAACACAGGAAATGACGATGTAAAGTAAATATATACCACCAAGGACTAAAATTGTCTTAAGACTATTCATTATCATACTTTTTCCCACCAATTTCTTAATAGATACTTATATCTTCTCCTTCATCAGACTAAATATTAAAGATTAGAGAAGAATCTCATTAAGAAATAAAGTAGTACGATAGTCAGACATTTAGCACTAAAAAAAGCCAAAAGATACCATGATATCTTTTGGCCTTACAGATAACGTTAAATCCAAATTTTAAATAACCCATCATTAAATCCGATATTATACATATAATAAATCCCAAAAATGATACTGATGCTTCCTGTTACTTTTGTAAAAAGACCATTTACATTGACCTTTTTCGTTGAAAATACAAATGGGACACCTAATACGGTCGTAAATAGTAACATGCCGACACATGTACCTATTCCAAAAATAACGATATAAATGGCACCTTCCCAAATCGTATTAACGGTGCTCATCGTTAATAGAACCATTGCTGCACTTCCCGCCAGACCATGAACCAATCCTAATAAGGAGGATTTCCAATAAGAAGTAGCTTCATTCTTATTATGCGAATGTGTTTGCCTTCCTTTAAAAAACATATTTGTTATTCCTAGATATACGAGTACGATACCTACTATAAATTCCAAAGACATGGCTACCGGATCCGGTATTTCCTGCTTTAATACGATGACGATTAATCCAAAAATCAATAAGGTAAAAGTATGACCAATTCCCCAAAACACACCAGATAAAGAGGAATTCCATAAATTTTTGCTTCTACTTGCAATGGTAGATACTGCAATCACATGATCTGGTTCTAATGCATGCTTAAATCCTAGTACTAGTCCAAATAATAAAATGGACAGAAATCCAAATTCCATTAATGCTGTTCCTCCGTTTGCTTGTTATGTTAGTATTTTCTCCACTCGAGTGCTTCTTTTCCTAAAAGGCTTTTTCTTGCCAGGGCATGAACAGAATGAAAGATTCGCTCAATTATTCCCGTATTATAAGCTAATATGCGCAAAATGAATCCATTCACAGGCAGTTTAGAAATACCAAATCGTATACCCTCTTGATAGTTCTCTACTAATTGATCCAACTCTAGTCGAAATGTGCGATCTGCTTGGTCATGTATAAGCAGAAGCGTACCAATATGGGTATAACCTTCCATTTGCATAATAGATGTAAAGTCTTCTCCTGGTTCCAAACAAAGATGGTCAAAGAAAATTAGTTTATTATTTCTATATATTTTTTGCTTGGAGCGAATCCACGCATATTTAAAGAAACTGCCATCCTCTGCCCATCCAGGCGTGATAATATCGCTAGCAAAATAACAGGCTCCTTCTTCCATATGTACAACCGTATTTTGGAAAAACTTTGCTTCTTCATAAGCGATAATAGGATCTGGAAAATACTCTAATACACTATTTCTAGCTAGATTAATTATCGTCTCTTGCTTCACGCAGTCAGTTGGTGTTCGATAAATTTTTGTGGAGGATTGGGTGGTGACGGAAACTGCGGCAGCTTCCGTCAAATGAATCGATGTCTTATATCTATCTCCATCCACATATCCTCCTCCCACATGAATACAATAGAGCGTTGGTTCATTTTCTTCTAAGTAAACGGGCCGAGTAATTTTCATTGTCCCTTCATAATAACAATCTCCCAGCACTGTTTTCTGTTGTCTTTTCTTTACAGAAAGATGTAATACTCCTGTATAGCTCATTTTCTATAATCCAACTAGAAATGCTTGCTTTTTAATCCATTCCACTACTTCCGAAAGTCCAATTTCCTCTTTCAGATTGGTAAAAATATACGGTTTATCCGCTCTAGCCGCAATCGTATCTCGCTCCATTACTTCCAAGCTCGCACCAACATATGGAGCTAAATCGATTTTATTAATAATAAATAAGTCCGATTTAATCATCCCTTGTCCACCTTTTCGTGGGATTTTTTCACCTTGCGCTACATCGATAATATAAATGGAAAAATCCACAAGCTCTGGACTAAAGGTCGCAGCCAAATTATCACCGCCACTTTCGATAAAAATCAGCTCTAAGTCTGGATGTAATTCCTTCAGCTCATCAATAGCAGCAAAATTCATCGATGCATCTTCTCTAATCGCCGTATGTGGACATCCTCCTGTTTCTACACCAATAACACGATTTTCTGGCAACACACCATTTTTCAATAAAAACAGTGCATCCTCTTTCGTATAAATATCATTTGTAACAACAGCCATGCTGAGCTCATGTTGCATAGCACGAGTTAATTTTTCAACAAGCATTGTTTTTCCAGCACCAACTGGGCCTCCGATTCCAATTCGAATTGCTTCCATACGTTTCTCCTCTTTTGCTTATTTTTTTCACTAGGACATAAAAAGACGAACATGTAAACGCTCATGCTTCATTTGTGCAATTTCAAGTCCAGGACTAACACTTGCAAAATCCTCCATCGTCAAACTCATTATTGTATCTACACATGTATCTACTAATGGTTGAATGGCAACCAATATCTTTTGTCCATCGGTTTGTCCTAAAGGAATGCCGCGCACAGCATTTTGCACAAGGGAAGAGATGGATGTGAAAAGATATGTCTTTAGAGCTGTCGCTTCCTCCACATTCAAATAGTGAGCAAGAACCGCAAATACAATGCTCGTATGTCCAAAGGCATCTTTTTCCTTTATATAAGAAATATATTGCACCAAATTAGCAGAATCATAGAGCTCTTGGCAAAGCTTAGCCATTCTTTCCCCAATTCTCTTGTTTCCCATTCTCGTTTCTTCTGCGAGAGATGAGACATACAAAAGTCTATCTATCTCTAAAACCTTATCCCAGCTGCTAGCTGCAATTGCTTCATATGCTAAGTGAAGAGCAAGACCATCTACATACACGAGCTGTTTCTTTATATAAATGATTATCGCCTCATAAAAGCTTTGCTTATCTGTTATTTTTCCTTCTTGAATATAAGTTTCCAACCCAAAAGAATGGGAAAAAGCCCCTGAAGGAAAATTCGAATCACTTAGCTGCAGCAAAGGATATAATGGATTAGTCATGGCTATGCCCGATATGACGGAAAGCTTGCTTTACCTTTCGATTTTCTCTTTTAAAGGGAATGGATAATTGTTTTAATAATTCTTCTACCAAATAATCATATTGGACAATCATTTCATTGCCTTCAAATTGTGCAGGTAAATGACGATTTCCAAGCTGATGTGCAATTTCACCCATTTGCTGAATACTTAATGGCTGGATAGTGATGACATCGTCTGCCTTTACGGAGATAACAATCATATTCTTTTCATCCATATATAAAACATCCCCATCAAGGAGTTCTCTCTTATCTGTTAAACGAATGCCAATTTCCTTTCCGTGGTCTGTTACGACTCGCTGAATTCTTTTTAATAAATCATTACTTTGCAAATAAACTCTTTCTACATGATTTGCTCTTTTTTCCAATGTCGCTATATTTCCAACAATCTTTTCGATAATCATCTTATTCACCTCAAAATAAAAAATATCGCTGTGCCATTGGCAGTGTCTTTGCAGGCTCACAGGTTGCAAGCTTTCCATTCACCTTTACTTCATAGGTTTGTGGATCTACTTCAATGGTTGGCGTTTCTCCGTTAAAAAGCATATCCGCTTTTTTTAATGCTCGTATTCCAGCTACCGGCTTGACTATTTTTTGTAGATTAAGTGTTTGATGAACGCCTTTTTCGTAGGCTGCTTTTGAAACAAATGTCATGGAGGTTTGGTATTTTACACGACCATAGCTCGCAAACATTGGCCGGTAAAAAACTGGCTGCGGTGTGGGAATACTAGCATTTGGATCTCCCATTATACTATGAGCAATTAATCCTCCCTTTAAAATAAGGTCAGGCTTCACCCCAAAGAAGGCGGGATCCCACACAACTAAATCCGCTAATTTTCCCACCTCAATTGATCCAACATATTCAGATATCCCATGAACAATGGCTGGATTAATCGTATATTTCGATACGTAGCGCTTTAAACGAAAGTTGTCACCAATTCCTTTATCTTCTTCTAACTTTCCTCGTTGTTTTTTCATCTTATCTGCTGTTTGCCATGTTCTCGTTATCACTTCACCAATTCGCCCCATCGCTTGCGAGTCCGATGAAATCATACTGAAAATTCCTAAGTCATGAAGAATATCCTCTGCTGCAATCGTTTCTTTGCGAATGCGAGAATCAGCAAAAGCGATATCTTCCGGAACAGATGGATCTAAGTGGTGACAGACCATTAGCATATCTAAATGCTCTTCAAGAGTATTTATGGTATATGGCCTAGTGGGATTGGTTGAAGATGGTAAAATATTAGAAAAACTAGCCGCCTTAATAATATCTGGTGCATGGCCACCGCCTGCGCCTTCTGTATGATAGGTATGGATAACACGTCCATCAATGGCAGCAATGGTATCTTCAACAAAGCCACCTTCATTCAATGTATCTGTATGTATTGCTACTTGAACATCATATTTATCAGCTACCTTCAAACTTGTATCAATAGCTGCTGATGTAGTACCCCAGTCCTCATGTAGCTTCAACCCAATAGCTCCGGCTTCAATTTGCTCTGCTAACGCGTCTTCGCTAGATGCGTTTCCTTTTCCAAGGAACCCCAAATTCATAGGAAATGCTTCTGCTGCTTCAAGCATGCGATGAATATTCCAAGCACCTGGTGTACATGTTGTAGCATTCGTTCCTGTTGCAGGGCCAGTACCTCCACCAATCATTGTGGTAACTCCTGAACTTAGAGCCGTTTCTATTTGCTGCGGACAAATAAAGTGGATATGTGCATCAATTCCACCCGCTGTGACAATCTTTCCTTCGGCCGCAATTACTTCTGTAGAAGCACCAATCACAATATTGACATCATCCATCAACAATGGATTTCCAGCTTTTCCAATTGCTTCAATTTTCCCATCCTTTACGCCAATATCCGCCTTATATATTCCTGTGTAATCAAGAATGATGGCATTTGTTAAGACAAGATCCACGGTATCCTTCCGTGTAGCTAGCGGATGCTGTCCCATCCCGTCACGTATAACCTTTCCGCCACCAAACTTTACTTCATCCCCATATGTCGTATAATCCTTTTCAATTTCCAGAAAAAGCTCAGTATCTGCTAAGCGAATAGCATCTCCCACTGTTGGACCAAACATATCTGCATATTGATTTCTTGTCATCCGAAAACTCATGAATATGCCTCCTTTCTTACAACATGTTATACCGAACCGTTTGTTTGATTATTCAAACCATAGATCTTTCTTTCTCCTGAAAAGGGAACGAGCTGTACTTCCTTTTCGTCTCCCGGTTCAAAGCGGACAGCTGTACCGGCTGGTATATTTAAATGTGTTCCAACAGTGTTTTCTCGACTAAATTGCAAAGATTTATTTACCTCATAAAAGTGAAAATGGGAACCTACCTGAACAGGACGATCACCTTTATTTAACACTTTTACTGAGATAGCCTTTTTCCCTTTATTGCAAATAATTTCTTCCTTCTTTAAAATAAATTCACCAGGAATCATCACCACTTCTCCTTTATCTTATGGGATCATGTACGGTAACAAGCTTTGTACCATCTGGAAAGGTTGCCTCCACCTGTATATCCGGAATCATTTCCGGAACTCCTTCCATTACATCTTCTCTTTTCAAAATGGTTGCCCCATATTGCATTAGCTCTGCTACCGTTTTGCCATCTCTCGCACCTTCTAAGACTTCATAGGTAATAATCGCAATGGATTCTGGATAATTTAATTTCAATCCTCTTCCTTTCCGCCGCCGGGCAAGGTCTGCAGCAACCACGATCATCAACTTTTCCATTTCTCTTGATGTTAGCTTCATCCTAAACCTCCGTCCCATATTAAAAACTTAATTTTTTAAATTTTAAAAATTATGTAATTATATCTTCTACTAATGCTGTTAAAATTCCTTCTAGAAGTTTAGTAGAGAAAATAGCTTTTCCTGATAGATTAATTTATTGAGCCTTAATTGAGAAAAGAGCTTAACAAATGAAAATTACTGGATATACAGCAAAAATAACTTAAATTCCATACTAACATTATTAATTTTTTACAAAATAAAGCGTGACGCATAGTATATAAAAATTAAAATAATTATAATTAAGTTCCATCTTGTCCTTGACAAAATAATTAAGTTTATATAATAATAAATGTTGAATTGTAATAATTATTATTTGCATAAGTTTGGATTATTCGTCTAAACTAGTAATAAATTTTATTTATATTAGGAGGAATTTAAACAATGTCAATTATCGGAAGAGAAGTTGCGCCATTTAAAGCTCAAGCATTTCAAAAAGGTGAATTTATTGAAGTAACAGAAGAAAACTTAAAAGGTAAATGGAGTATTTTCTGCTTCTACCCAGCTGATTTCACTTTCGTATGCCCAACTGAACTAGAAGATTTACAAAACGAATATGCTACATTAAAAAACCTTGGTGTAGAAGTATACTCTGTATCAACAGACACTCATTTCACACACAAAGCATGGCATGATCATTCAGATGCTATCGGCAAAATCGAATACATCATGATCGGTGACCCAACACAAAGAATCTCTCGTGATTTCGAAATTCTAAACGAAGAAGCTGGTCTTGCAGATCGTGGAACTTTCATTATCGATCCAGATGGTAAAATCCAAGCTGTTGAAATTAACGCAGATGGTATCGGCCGTGACGCTAGCACACTTGTAAACAAAATCAAAGCTGCACAATATGTACGCAACAATCCAGGTGAAGTTTGCCCAGCTAAATGGCAAGAAGGTAGCACAACTCTTAAGCCTAGCCTAGACCTTGTTGGTAAAATTTAAGGGAGTGGCTCTATATGTTATTAGATAATGAAATAAAAGGGCAACTGAATCAATATCTGCAAATGATGGAAGGCGATGTGGTTCTTAAAGTTAGCGCGGGATCCGATGATGTATCCCGTGATATGCTAGCTCTAGTAGATGAACTAGCTACTATGTCTTCACACATCAAAGTAGAAACTACCCAATTAGAGAGAACACCTAGCTTTAGTGTGAACCGTGTCGGTGAAGACACTGGGATCACTTTTGCTGGTATCCCTCTTGGACATGAATTTACTTCTTTAGTGTTAGCTTTACTTCAAGTAAGCGGAAGAGCTCCTAAAGTAGACCAAAAAGCAATCGATCAAATTAAAGCAATCAAAGGTGAATATCGTTTTGAATCTTACATTAGCTTAACTTGCCATAACTGTCCGGATGTTGTACAAGCATTGAATGTTATGAGTCTTTTAAACCCTGGAATCACACACACAATGATTGATGGGGCTGCTTTTAAAGAAGAAGTAGAAAGCAAAGATATCATGGCAGTTCCTACTGTTTTCCTTAATGGAGAATCATTCGGCAGTGGCCGTATGTCATTAGAAGAAATTTTAGCAAAAATGGGTAGCACAGCTGATGCTTCTGAATTTGCTAGCAAAGAACCTTTTGATGTATTAGTAGTTGGCGGCGGTCCTGCTGGTGCAAGTGCTGCAATCTATGCTGCACGTAAAGGAATCCGCACTGGTATCGTTGCAGAACGCTTCGGTGGCCAAATTATGGATACTTTAGCTATTGAAAACTTCATTAGTGTGAAGCAAACAGAAGGTCCAAAGCTTGCAGCTAGTTTAGAAGAACATGTAAAAGAATATAACATTGACGTTATGAATCTTCAACGTGCTAAACGCCTAGAGAAAAAGGACTTAATAGAAATTGAGTTAGAAAATGGAGCAGTTCTTAAA
Organism: Niallia sp.; assembly: GCF_031978665.1. Classification (NCBI taxonomy): domain Bacteria; kingdom Bacillati; phylum Bacillota; class Bacilli; order Caryophanales; family Bacillaceae; genus Niallia; species Niallia sp. The sequence continues at coordinate 46,642 of NZ_DALZDK010000007.1, forward strand.
AGTAAATCTGTTATTCTATCAACTGGTGCTCGCTGGCGTAATGTTGGTGTACCTGGGGAAGCTGAATTTAAGAACAAAGGTGTAGCATATTGTCCACACTGTGATGGCCCATTATTTACTGGAAAAGATGTTGCTGTAATCGGCGGCGGTAACTCAGGAATTGAAGCTGCTATTGACTTGGCAGGAATTGTGAAACATGTAACAGTTCTTGAATTTATGTCTGAATTAAAAGCTGATTCTGTGTTACAAGAGCGTCTATATAGCCTTCCAAATGTTACAGTTCTTAAAAATGTTCAAACAAAAGAAATTACTGGTACTGATAAAGTAGACGGTATTACTTATATTGAACGTGAAACTGGTGAAGAAAAACATGTCGAACTTGCAGGCGTGTTCGTTCAAATCGGTCTAGTTCCTAATACGGACTGGTTAGAAGGCGCTGTAGAGCGTAACAGAATGGGTGAAATCCTTGTCGATAAGCATGGTGCAACAAGCCAACCAGGTGTATTTGCAGCTGGAGATTGTACCGACAGTGCTTATAAGCAAATTATCATTTCCATGGGTTCAGGTGCAACTGCTTCATTAGGTGCTTTTGATTATCTAATCCGTAATTAATAGATGTTTTGTCAAGGAGCTTCCTTTTTGGGGAGCTCCTTTTGTTTGAATTTTGATTGCTAGGGAAGTGGGTGGCTTTAGCAGATATTTTATATTTCCGCTGATTCTATGCGCTTAGATGACTTCTGTGCTACTGTTCGCTTTCTTTTTATATGTTTTTGGTAACAGAGACGCTCTCTCTATTCCCTTTTCCTTTGCTTTTTATGCTGAAGGTAACAGAGCCCCTCCCTCTGTTACCATTCTCTCTTTCCACCCCTTCAAACTAGCTTAGAGAACCTATCACCTTACAGCTGTATAAAAGAAAAAGCCGCCCTCTATTAAAAAGAACACCCCGCATTTATTTCTACTTATAACTCTAATTCCATCCATTCATCTGTTTCCGTAAAGCCAAATTTCTTATATACAGGTCTACCAAGCTTTGAAGCACCTAGCCACATTTTAGTAATCCCTAAGTTTTGTGCTTCTTCTACTAATTTCATTAATAGACTAGAAGCAATTCCTTTTCCACGATAATCATTTTTCGTATACATATTCGTCACATAAGCTTTTTTTCCACTCTTATTGGTATACGATGGAGGAAAATCATAAATAACGATTGCCCCTGTTGCAATAATCTCATTTTGCTCCTCAACTACCAATTGAATAAGAGAACCTGCTGCTAATTTCTTCCGAAAGAAAGCTTCTAGCTCTATATCAATATCTTTATCTGCTTTAATCCCTTCATCTACTAACTGGGTTTTTCTCCATTCCATTAACAAGTTGACATCGGCAACAGTCGCTTTACGATAATTCATCCAATCCCTCTCTATTATTCATAATAAATTTTACCTATTTTCAACAGATTACTAACTATTCTAAAAATTATCATATCATATTTCATTTTTCCGCAAAAGTTTCTCCCATTAAGCAAACAATAGTCCAAATATACTAAAATATTCAATAATTATCCAACAATAACTTTACAAGTTAACTAATTAATAGGTATAATCATTTTTATAGTTTTGAATGTTCTCTAGATATACAATATTCAGAATTAAACAACGCATAATAGGGGGAATACTTCATGAAGCGAAAAAATTGGTTATTACTTCTCACTTTCGCATTTACGCTAAGTGTATTAGCAGCATGCTCTGGTGATAATACCAACGTTTCTACAGACGCAGACGACAATGAAAAATCAGATGAAAAAGTCCTTAACTTTTTAAATCCAGAGGCTATTCCATCAATGGATCCATCTTTAGCTACAGATGAATCTTCTTTTATCTATTTAGGCGCTACAATGGAAGGGCTTTACCGTTTAGATAAAGATACACAACCATCACCTGGTATTGCTAAAGAGCATTCCGTTAGTGATGATGGTTTAACTTGGACTTTTACATTAAGAGAAGACGCTAAGTGGTCAAATGGGGACCCAGTTACAGCAAATGACTTTGTATATGCATGGCAACGTGCCGTTAATCCTGATACTGGATCAGAATATGGTCCATATATGATGAATGGTGTAATCAAGAATGCTAGTGCTATCAGCTCTGGCGAACTTGCTGTCGATCAACTAGGAGTAAAAGCTGATGGTGATTATACACTTGTTGTCGAATTGGAAAATCCAACTCCTTACTTTGAAACATTAACTACATTCGGCACTTTCTTACCACTAAACCAAAAATTTGTAGAGGAAAAAGGGGATAGCTTTGCAACAAGTTCTGAAAACTTATTAGCAAACGGACCTTACACAATCTCTAATTGGGATAGCACAAGTAACTCATGGGTTCTTGCAAAGAACGATAATTATTGGGATGCAAGCACCGTACAAATGGATAAGTTAACATTTGAAGTAGTTAAAGATCCACAAACAGCACTTAACTTATATGAAAAAGGATCTGTTGATCGAATGGATCTTACTTCTGATCTAGTTGACCAATATTCAACAGATGAGAACTATGTTGTTTCTGCAGATACATTTGTGTACTTCCTGAAATTTAATCAAACTACATCTGAAGCTTTAGCAAACAAAAACATTCGTCTAGCTATTAGCCGTGCATTTGATAAAGAGGCTTTGGTTAACGAAATCTTAAATAACGGCTCTATCGTAGCGAACGGACTTGTTCCAACTGACTTCACTCCAATGCCAGAAACTGGTGAGGACTTCCGCAAAGTTAGTGGAGATCTTGTTTCTTATGATTTAGAAGCAGCTAAAGAATACTGGGCAAAAGGTTTAGAAGAGTTAGGCACTGATAAAGTTGAGCTTGAGTTTTTAGCAGATGATGATGTGACAACAAAAACGTTAATTCAATATGTTGCTAATCAGCTTTCTACAAACTTAGAAGGATTAACAGTTAACATCAAACAAGTTCCAAAAGAACAACGACTTGATTTAGATTCCAATATGCAATATGAGCTTCAACTTTCCAGATGGGGTCCAGATTTCCTTGATCCATTTACATTCATGAACCTATGGATTACAGATGGAGGAAACAATAAAACTGGATATTCTAATAAAGAATACGATCAATTAGTTGGCGATACTGCAACAAAATACGCAACAGATAATGTTGCTCGTTATGAAAATTTCTTAAAAGCAGAAAAACTATTATTTGAAGATGCACCAATTACACCAGTTTACCAAGCTTCTAGAGCACAATTAATTTCACCGAAAGTTCAAAATGTGTTCGTGAACCCGTTCGGGGCAACTTATGAATATAAGTGGGCTGACGTAGCCGAATAAGAAAAGCGCAATTTGAAAAAGCGGGAATGTACCAAAAGGGTACACTCCCGCTTTCTTTTTTTATAAACCTGTGTTCAAGAAATATTCCTATTGTGTTGCCTTCTCGCATTTAAGTTTAAGCCTTAGAAAATGCTTTTTACGCTTCTTTCATTATTCGAATAAACTCCTCATAAGAGCTTGCCTTTAATATTTTATGGACACTCGTATGATCCTCAATAAACTTTCCAAGAACTTCATACATTTCTTGCAAATCTTCCTGACTATTCTTTTTCACACATAATAAGAAGACCATTTGAACAGGATTGTTATTCCAATCAATTGGCTTTTCTAATGTACAAACACATACAAATGTTTTTTCTGTTTGTGGAGTAATGGGATGAGGAATCGCAACCAAATTCCCATAGGAAGTTGGAGCTACCTTTTCCCGCTCGTATACTGCGTCTAAAAAAGCTTTGCCCACAATACCTTGCTCCATTAATTGTTCATGCAAAAATGCTAAAACTTCCTCCTGTGTATGAAATGTTTTCTTTAAAAAAACAAGCTCTTGAAGGAAAAACGATTCAATTGGCTGATGATTACCTTGTGTTAGGATAAATTTTTCAATCGCTTTTAAATCACTTTCCTTCAGTATCGCATTTACCTCTATTACAGGTACATCAAAGCTTTCCTTGATTGGAATGGAACTAACGATGAAATCAACCTCGCTTAAATTATATTGGTCGAGCATATAATATTCCGTTGTCCCAATCACCTCTAAATTGCTTCCAAAATAGGATTTTAGTCGATAATAAATTAACTGAGCCGTTCCTAGTCCTGACGCACATACTACAAGACAGCGTTTCGGGCCAGAACGCAATTTTGTTCTTTCCATTGCAGCACCGATATGGAGAGCTAAATAACCAATCTCATTTTCATCCATTTCAATTCCTGTATACTCTTTAATGGCAAGCCCTGCAATAATTCCCGCTTCATAGGCAAGTGGATAATTGTTCTTTATTTCTTTCAGCATTGGATTTCTGATATTCATGCCATATTTAATTCGGTTCACTGCAGGCTTTAAATGCATGCTCATTCCAAAGATGAGTTCTTCATCTTTTTCAATCCCCAAATCTAGTTTTTCTTCCATCTTTGCCACTACAAAGTGAACTAGCTGAAGAATATCATCTTCAATCACATGATCAATATGTCCCTTTTTCTGGGTGACTAGCTTTGTTCCAAGTAAGTGCATAGCAATATAGGCAATCTCTGCTTGTGGAAACTTAATGTGATAAAGATCCTCTACTTCTTTCACAATTTCACTTGCAACATGGTATTCCCTTTGTTGTTCAATCTCATCCATATCTGCATGAAATATCGCCACATAATGACCACTAACAATTCGCTTTTGGGCGATTACAATATGAATGAATAAGTTGTTTATGGCAATATCAGAAAGCGTAATTTGATACTTCTTTATTTGTTTTAAAATAATTGCCTGAATAGCCTCCATATTTTCACTATCAAAGATGGAGGGGAGTGGACTATCTATTGTATTAGTTGGTTGTTTTTTTCGATCAAGTACATACTCTGATAAACAAAATCGAACCTTTATTTCATCCCCAACTGTTTTCAATCCGTAATTCGGTCTTGCCTCTAGCATAATGTCATACTTTTGCAGAATCTCTTTCACCGTTTTTATGTCTTGTTGAATCGTAGATTTACTTACAAATAGTTCATCTGCAAGATCATCCAATTTAAGATAATGATCATTTAATAAAAACCGGATGATAATATAGGTTACTCTATCCTCTGGTGTTTTGGGAATACCAATATGAGATAGAGAGTTTTCTACAAAGATAGAATGTAAATACTGTTGGAAAACAGGTTTATCCCAAATTTCCAATGTATAACCTTTTGATATAACAGAGATTATTTTGGCACCATGATTATTTAATAGTGCATCTAAGTTTTTAATATCTTCTCTCGTCGTTCGAGCCGTCACATGATTGACAGTAGCTAAATATTCACCTGTAATAGGTGTATCCGCTGCCAATAATTCACGTAAAACTTGTTTCATTCGGGAGCTTAGCAAAATAAAGTCTCCTTCCACTCATATTTTTACAAATTTTTCTATATATATCCTTACTCAAAAAGGTTCTGATCTTAATCCTTGATCAGAACCTTTCCTTTATATCTTTAAAATTATATCAGAAATGATTTCATTTACCCCTAAAACCCGTTGTTTTTTGCTACATTTTTAAACCAGTAAGCACTTTTCTTTGGTGTTCTTTGTTTTGTCTTTATGTCTACTGAAATGAATCCATAGCGATTTTTATAAGCATTAGACCAAGACCAATTGTCCATGAATGTCCATAGATGATAGCCCTTTACATTACAGCCTTCTGCTAGGGATTTATGCAGCCATTGTAAATGACCCTCAATGAATTCAATTCGGTAATCATCTTGAATTTGACCATCTTTCAAGAAACGTTCTTCATCTTGAACTCCCATACCATTTTCAGAAATAAAGGATTCCACATTCCCATAGTTTTCCTTTAAATTAACCATGATATCATAAATACCTTTTTCGTAAATTTCCCAGCCACGATAAGGGTTCATTTTCCGTCCAGGCATTTCATAAGAATCAAAGAACCACTCTGGCATAAATGGACTGTATGGATTTGGCAAATGTTCTTTCGCCTTCACTCGGCGCGGTTGATAGTAGTTAACACCAAGAATATCGACTGTATTTGCTTTAATTAATTCTAAGTCCCCTTGTTCTACATTTGGTAGTTGGCCATGTTCACGTAGTATTTCTACTAATTCCACTGGATATTCACCAAGAACAGCAGGATCTAAGAAACTTCTATTAAAGAATAAATCACAAATATTTGCCGCCTTTAAATCATATGGATTCTGGCTTCTTGGATAAGATGGTGTTAAATTCAAGACAATCCCAATTTTCGTATTTTCGTCTTTATTCCATTCTTTAAAAGCTTGAACTGCTTTTGCATGAGCTAAAACGGTATGATACGCAACTTGTACAGCCTTTTTGAAGTCTACGATATTTGGATAGTGGAAATCGTATAAATATCCACCCTCCACAGGAACAACTGGTTCATTAAACGTAAACCATTTTTTCACACGATCACCAAATAGTTGGAAGCATTGCAAAGCATATGCTTGGAAAGCATCTACCACTTCACGATTTTCCCACCCACCAATGTTCTGCATTTCAAGGGGCATATCGAAATGATACAGGGTAACGAATGGTTCAATTCCATTAGCGAATAGCTCATCTATTACATTATTATAAAAGGCTACAGCTTCTGGATTAACTTCTCCCCGTCCGTTTGGAATTAACCTAGACCATGAAATAGATAAGCGGAATGAATTATGCCCAATTTCCTTCATCAATTGAATATCTTCTTTGTATTGATAATAGAAATTGGAAGTAGTTGCTGGTCCTACATTATCAAAAAAGCGATTTGGCTCTGCCTCATACCAATGATCCCAAATATTTTTCCCTTTTCCTGCTTCATTTGCTGCACCTTCTATTTGTGTTGCAGAGGTGGCACTCCCCCACCAAAATCCTTCAGGAAATTTGTATTGAACAGTCATTTTCCGAAACCTCCAACTTATTTATTACGATAGATTTCTATTATTTCTGTAGCTAGATCACGAACAGTAATAGCTGTCATCAGATGATCTTGAGAGTGAACTAAAATAACATTCACACTAGCTCCATTTCCACTCGCTTCTTCTTGGAGTAATTTCGTTTGAAAACCATGCGCTTTTCCAAGTTCTGCACTTGCCTCTTCTATTAATTTATCCGCCTCTTCAAAGTTTCCCTCTTTTGCCTCTTGTATCGCTTCCATCGCACATGAACGGCCATTACCAGCGAAGAGAATAATTTGAAAAGCTATTTCTGTCATTTTGTTATCTGTTTCCATCCCTGTCACTCCATTCTCTAATACCCAAGGGGTCACCCTTAAGTTAACTAAGGTAATACCCCTTTTTTTGATGTAGAATTTCTAATCTATGATTCTTTCTCTATTATCCTTGTTTTTCTGTTTCATAATAATTTTTATCTAGGACTTTAAGGAATGGCCACCAGATTGCCATTACAACAAGTAAGTTAAAGATTTGAAGGGCTGCTCCTCTCCAATCATTACCCGTTGCTAAAAATCCACTTATACCAATTGGTGTTGTCCATGGAACAATGATTCCTGCAGGCTTTGGCACGATACCAGCTGACATGGTAAGATACGTAATTACCGTTACAACTACTGGCGCTAAAAGCCAAGGAATAATAACTAATGGATTCATAATAATTGGAAGTCCAAAGATCATTGGTTCATTTACGTTGAAAATTCCTGCTGGTCCACCAAGTTTTCCAAGTTCTTTTGTTTGTCTGCTCTTACCGATTAAGAAGATAAGGATAACAACACCTAATGTCATTCCCGTACCACCCATACCAACTAAGAACGTATCCATAAATTGTTTTGTAACAACGTTTGGAAGCTCTGTTCCTGCTTGGAAGGCACTGAAGTTTTGATCATTCAACGCATACCAAATTGGATCAAGTACAGAGTTCATAATAATCTGACCGTGTAAACCGAAGAACCAGAATAATTGAATTAATAGTACAACTACGATTGTTGCTGGTAGACTACTACCCAAAGCAGTTAATGGCTCTTGAATAATCGTATAAATAAAGTTTTGTACTGTTTCAAATGGTGTAAAGCTAAATAAAATACGAATGATTAAAAAGATTGTTAATGTTAATGTAATCGGAATCAATGCACTAAATGATCTAGATACAGACTCTGGTACACCTGGAGGCATTTTAATCGTCCAGTTTTTCTTCACAAAGAATCGATATAGCTCTGCAGAGATAAATGCAGTGAATATTCCTAAGAACATCCCTTGTGCTCCTAGAATAGCAGTTGGGATAACACCTGTTACTTCTCCTAATTCTTGCGGGTTTAGAATAAGGAATGACGCAACCCCAACTACTGCACCATAAATTGCTTCAAGACCATAATGCTGTGTCAATTTATATCCTATCCCCATTATGACAAATAGACCCATTATGCTTAGCGTGGCTGCAGATGCTGGCCCTAATGCATTTTGGTAGGATGCATATGCCTCCGGACTGATCCATTTATCTAGGAAAGGAAAGTTTGCAATTACAACAAAGATTGATCCAAAAATGATTAGCGGCAAGGCAACCATAAAACCATCACGTAATGCTGCTAAATAACGATTGTTATTCAATTTTTCAGCAATTGGTAACAGAATATTTTCCAAAACCTCCATAAATTTATTCATAAGGTTTTCCTCTCTTCCTTCTATTAGTAAGTGTTTTCATTTTTAAAATAAAAATCTTACTTATTATTCTCGATTAATTCTAAAGCTTTATTTAAAACAGCTAATCCGTCAATGCGTCCGTAAGCAACCGGATCAATAACATCTAATGGAATACCAACTGTTTCTGCCACAGCAGCAAGCTTCTTTTTCAAAAAGCGCATTTGCGGACCAATTAGAAGTACGTCTGCACGTTCCATATCTGTTTGAGCTTTATCTTGAGCAACAGCCCAAATTTCTACTTCCATTCCTTTTTCTTTTGCAGCATCTCTCATTTTTGAAACAAGTAAACTAGTAGACATACCTGAAGAACAAGCTAATAAAATTCTTTTCATTTTAATGACCTCCGAATTAATTTATTTTAAGTAAATTGTTTATTATGATTACTACGCTTTTATCTTACTATGAAAACTCTTACATCTTAACATATTGTTTTTCCGTCTAAAGGAGGAAATAGAATGTTAGCACTTTCATTTTTCATTTCCCCTTTAGCACACAAATTAAAAAAAAGGAGGTTTTAGAAAAGGAACCGAATAAAAAACCCAGTAGCAATATATTCTGCTCCTGGGTCTACATCTTTACTCTTTTTCTTGATAACGGAAATATTTAAAGTCAGCTGGTATGTTTTGACCGCTTGTATCTTGACATTGCATTCCTACAAATGCTCCTGTGAAGAATCCTCCTCCGCGAATATAATCATCCGATAATTTTTTAGATTCAAAAACAATATCCACTTTATGCCACTCTTCTTTATTAAAGGAATAAGAATAGTAATAAACCTCAGTATCGACTGTTACTCTCAAATATACATATTCCGCTTCACTTGGAACAATAATTTTCTCCTTCAGTGGTTGGGAGAACGAGAAGTTATCACTAATCGTTAAATCAAGGATGCGGCCAAGCTCTTCATCATATGTTACTTGCAGTGCTGTCCAATTTTCTGTGTTGTAATAATTCACTAATCCTGCAGCCTGTTGAATGCTTTCTGGTGTAAAAGCTAATGCTGTTTCTGCTTCAAATTGAAGACTTTGCCAGCGTCTAGCTACAAAAGATTGTGTAAAAGTAGATGTTAATGATTCTTGACCAAATAATCGTAAATGATTAGATCTTTCCGTTAAGGAACCTAATTGTTCTGTAAATGGAATACGCAATGTTTGAAAATTTATATTTAGCTTATCTTGATTAAATTCATCCAATACTGGATAAGTGGATGGAAACTTTGTTTCAGTAATCTTTGGTGCTTCTACCTCCACGCTTCCTTCTTTTCCACCTACAACATACGGCCAGCCATCTCTCCATTCAAGCTTTTGAATAGCTGTTTCTCTGCCTAAAGGACAGTATCCTCTTTGTTGAATAATAGAATCATCATCTGGATGAATAGGGCGTCCAGTTAAATGGGCTAAATACCATTCATCTGTATGCGTTTGGACAATAGAAGCATGTCCACATTTTTGCAATGGATTTCTAGGGTCATGCCAAGCTGTTAAAATTGGGTTGTTTGGATGAACCTCATATGGACCTTCTATATTTTTAGATCGAGCAATCGTTGCAGCATGCTCGTACTTCGTTCCACCTTCTGCTGTTAATAAGTAATAATATTCACCAATATGATATAAATGCGGCGCTTCAGTTAGTTTTATATCCGTACCTTTAAAAATAATTTGGGGTTTATTGATTAATTTTTTCTGTTCTGTGGAATATTCCTGCATCACTATTCCACCAAATGGATGACGATCTAGGCGTTGGTCCCAAAGCATATTTAACAAATATTTTTTTCCACCCGTGTCATGGAACAAGGAAGCATCAAATCCAGAGCTATTTAATTTAACTGGCTCCCCCCAATCCCCGTCCACTGTTTCAGAAGTAACTAAATAGTTATGACAATCCTTCCAAGCACCATCTACCACTTTTACATCTGTATAAATAAGCCAAAACTTTCCATCGCTATAGCTTAAGCATGGCGCCCAAACACCGCCAGAGTTAGGGTTTCCTTTCATATCTAATTGAGATACTCTTTGTAATGGGTGTGCAACCAGTTCCCAATTGACTAAATCCTTAGAATGGTGAATTTGTACTCCTGGGAACCATTCAAAAGTAGATACGGCAATATAATAGTCTTCTCCAACTCTACAAATACTCGGATCTGGATTAAAGCCTTTAAGTACTGGGTTGATAATCTTCATCTTAACATCCTCCTTATACATTTGCTTCCAATAAAATAAGTACTTTAAATGGTAATAGATTAATAGTTTCTAAAATTATTATTTTGCTTCAAATTCTTCAATATTATCTAAGTAAATTTTATCTCTGTTCTCTAATTCTCGTATCATTTTGTCATATGTCTTTTCATCAAGATTATAGAAATTGATATCAACCATTGCTAATATTAAGAAAATTACTGGTACAACGGTTGTTGTAATGAGTATTCCCATCAATGCCTCAGGAGTCTGTACTTGATTGGCAATATAGCCGAATTTGTCCAAAATCAACCCTGGGACAATACCACCAAGAGCCATCCCAAATTTAAAGAAGAATCCGATAATTGCATAAATCAAGCCACCCATTCGTTTTCCTGTCTTATATTCCCCATATTCGATCGTTTCTGGGATAAGCGCCCACATATATCCTCCAGCTGTAAGACTTCCTGCTGCAGCAACTAGACGAAAAATAAGAACTAATGCCACATTACTAGGCGGAATAACAAGCAAAGCTAAAAGACCAACAATATTTAATAGTAATGCATAGTTTAATAGTCTCTTCTTACCAAGCGCCTTACTAATTTTAGGTAAAAATGGGAGAACTGCTAAAGCAGGCAAGCTTCCAAGTAATCCATACCACTTTACCAAGTCTTCTCTGCCAAGATTATATGTTACATAGTAGATTCCAACAGAATTACTAATAGAGTTTACGCCAAAGATAATGATAAAGAAAATACTTAAAACAACTAATGGACGATTAATGCGAAATTGTTCGAAGATATCAGTGAACTTAATTTTCTCTACAGATTTTTGTAAAACAACTCGCTCTTTTGTACTCTTAAAGCAGAAAATTAATAGACAAGCGCCAATAACACCTAAAATACTCATCGTTAACTGCCAGCCAAGAGCTGAATTTTCTGTAGTATTTCCTAGAAATGTCGATAATAATGGGACAAAAAAGGCTACAACTAATCCACCCAAGTTTGCTAAAATCATTCGAACAGATGTAATGCTAACTACTTCTTGGTTATTTCTTGTCATAGCAGAAGTTAATGCACCATATGGAACATTTATCGTTGTGTAAACAAGGGATAAACCAACGTAAGTAATATATGCATAGATTAATTTACCCGCACTTGAAAAGTCAGGCGTCGTAAAACACAGAATAGCTAATATAGCAAAGGGAAAAGCACCAAATAGTAGATACGGTCTAAAACGTCCAAACTTTGTATTTGTTCTATCTACAACTGTTCCAATAAAAGGATCAGCAAGGGCATCAATAATCCGGACTACTAAAAACATCGTACCTGCTGCTGCTGCAGATAGCCCATAAACATCGGTGTAAAAGAACAAAAGGTAGGTTGATACCGTTGTGTAAATCAAGTTACATGCAAAATCTCCAGATGCATAGCCAAATTTCTCATTCAAACTAATTTTTTTTAAATTCTCACTTGCCATCATCTTTCCTCCTTTAAAAGCCCCTACAGACACAACTTGCTCCAATTTGATTTTTCTATCGAGTCATCTTCCTTTTTAATTAAGGAATTCTTTTATTTTTCTGTATGTAATATATTTTCTTTAAAAGATTAATAATGAGTTCTCCAGCCCAAATGGAACCGTTTCCATATCAGAGAATAAATACACCTTGGTCATTTATTTTTTTATTCACCAACATAAAGCGTTAACAAATATTTGGTAAATGGTCACCTTGACTCTTTCTGATTTTCCTGACCTCTGTAATACCATCTAAAACCTTATCTTCAATTATTCTTTGGGGAATTTTTCATTCTAAAGCAATATAAGCATGGAATACACCTTCTAGTTCAAAAGAAGTTCTTCTTTCTTTTGCGTCAAAAATTAAACCACCTCGCATTTCCTTTTTTAATAATGATATACATGAACAAGTTACTCATTTTAATTAGTTAGTTTGTTCATCGTATAAACTAAGTTACCCTTTTTGAAAGCGTTTGTCAATCCTTTCAAAAAAATTACATAAATTTTTGTCTGGTTTGAAATTTTCATAGGGGAGTGTAACTTGTATGAACTCTGTAAGTCTTTTGGACTTTTTCAACATAGGTTTTTCATAAAAAAAAGAACTTCCATCCTTTCGATGAAAGTTCTTTTTTATAACTATATTTAGTTCACGCAAGTAGACAACAGAGAGCCTTTTCTGAACAATCGTATTTCAGAAGTAATAAATGCTATTAATTTTAAAAAATACGCTCAAAAAAATTTTTTTCTCTAAAAATTTCACTTTCTTCTCTTGCCATTCCAACTATTAGTTATAAATCGCTTTTTTCTCACTTAAACCAAGTGTTTGTGTTGTTACCTTGTGAACTTCCTGCAGCAACTTAGGATTATCCTTCAGTGATACTCCATAAGAGGGAATCATTTCTTTCAATTTGGTCTCCCATACTGGCATTTGCTCTGGGAAACATTTTCGAATAACTTCCAGCATAACATGGACAGCAGTGGAAGCACCAGGTGAAGCGCCGAGCAATGCTGCTATAGATCCATCGGCAGCACTCACAACCTCTGTACCAAATTGAAGTGTTCCTTTGCCTCCAGCTTCTGTATCTTTGATTACTTGCACACGTTGCCCTGCGACAACGAGATCCCAATCTTCTGCTTTAGCATTTGGAATGAATTCTCGTAACTCTTCTATCCGCTTCTCTTTCGATAACATAACCTGCTGAATTAGATAACTCGTTAAGGACATATTTTTGGCACCAGCTGCCAACATGGTAAACAGATTATCTGGTTTGACAGATGTAATTAAGTCAAACATTGATCCTGTCTTTAAAAATCTAGGCGAGAAGCCAGCAAAAGGGCCAAATAGTAATGATTTCTTATTGTCAATAAATCGTGTATCGAGATGAGGAACAGACATTGGCGGCGCCCCAACCTTTGCCTTCCCATATACTTTTGCATGATGCTTTGCCACTATATCTGGATTCTTACATACTAAAAATATGCCACTTACCGGAAATCCGCCCATATGCCTTCCTTCAGGAATACCAGATTTCTGCAGTAAATGCAGACTACCGCCCCCACCGCCAATAAAGACAAATTTAGCAGAATGGGTTTCCGTGCTGCCACCATCTAAATCTTGCACCTTCACTTCCCACAAACCATCAGTTGTACGTTTTAAATCATTTACACTATGCTTGTAGTTAATTCCTACATTTTTCTGTGCTAAATCAGCAAACAGCAGTCGTGTTAAAGCGCCGAAATTAACATCTGTTCCTGAAGCAATCTTCGTTGCTGCTATCGGATCTTTTGATCCACGGTTCTGCATAATAAGAGGGATCCACTCCTTCAGTTTTTCCGGATCCTTTGAAAATTCCATCCCTGCAAATAATGGATTACTTACCATTGCTTCAAAACGTTTCTGTAAAAAGTCTACATTACTTTCTCCTAGCACTAAACTCATATGAGGTAATGGCATAATAAATTCTTGCGGTTTATGTAATACTTGATTGTTTACAAGATAAGACCAAAATTGCAATGAAACTTGAAACTGTTCGTTAATTTCTATCGCCTTTCTAATGTCTACAGAGCCATCTGGTTTTTCCACTGTGTAGTTCAGCTCGCAAAGTGCCGCATGACCTGTTCCCGCATTATTCCATTCGTTAGAGCTTTCCTCTCCTGCACTTGCCAATTTTTCAAACACTGTGATTTTCAAACTCGGGTCTAATTCTTTTAAAAGCATTCCCAAAGTTGCACTCATAATCCCGGCACCAATTAAAATAACGTCTGTTTTCGTTTCTCTTCTGCTCATTTTAACCTTCCTTATACTTTTAGATTTTCAGTAAAAATGTAAGCGTTCCCTTTTTAACGCATTGAAGCAGCAAGGAATAAAACTAGTCCTACATCTTTTCTGTATCAAGCATTACCTGGTTACAGCCCAACTCATTTTCAAAAAATTTCAAATAGTTATCTTTTATTATACGATAATTATTCATTTTTTTAAAGTCAGAATTAGCAAGATTTGTCCCTAAAAAAGAAAGCCTTACCCTCGCCAAAAGACTCGGATAAGGCATTGTTATGCTATTTAGTAAAGAAATATTACTTCAATCACCCTTCATTTAAAATGCAGGGATTGCTGTTTCATCATATTTTTCTTCTAAGAATTTACGAACCTCAGGACTTGTCATTGCTTCTGCTAGCTTTTGAATTGGTTCCCAATCCGCATTATCTTTACGAGCTACTAACGTAATCGCGAAGTCATTCTCTACTCCCTCTGTCAGCAATGCATCACTTTTTGGTGTTAAGCCAAGTGGGGAAGCATAAGCTGGTGTCATCACTACTAAATCCGCATCATCATACATTCTCGCAAGCATCAATAAATCCACTTCTTTAAACTTTAAGTTTTTCGGATTTTCCAAAATATCTGCTTTTGTATAATAAGGACCTGTTTTCTCTTTTAATGTAATCACGTCATGCTGAGCTAACAATGCCAATGAACGGTCAATATTGGAAATATCATTCGCAATCGCAATGACAGCACCCTCTGGCACTTTATCCATGGAATCATATTCTTTTGAATACACACCATAGTTTGCAAAATAGATCTCTTTAACAGGCACTAGCTCCGCATCATTGCTACGGTTGAATTCCTCCATGTATGGAACGTGTTGGAAGAAGTTTGCATCCACTTCACCTGCTGCAAGAGCAGTATTTGGCTGCACATTATCACTTAATACAACGATATCAAGATTGATACCTTGCTCAGCTAATGTCGGTTTAACAAGTTCAAGGATTTCAGTCATTGGAGGAATTAAGGAAGCAACCTTCAATGTTACTTCTTCTTTCTCCTTATTTTGCTCATCCTTTTGGTTAGTTTCAGTATTGTCTTTTCCACAACCTGCCAAAATAAATAAACCTATCATCATTAAAAATAGAATTTTCTTCATTCGTTTATCTCCTATCATTTACCTTTTATCTATTACTTTCGCTATTGCTGTACCAGTAAATTGTATAGCCTGTACTAATATTACCATAATAATAATCATATAAATCATTAAGTCTGTTTTAAATTGTTGATACCCATAGCGAATGGCAAAATCTCCAATGCCTCCACCCCCGACAACTCCCATAATCGTCGAATAAGAAATGAAGCTAATAATTGATGTTGTTAGTCCTAAAATGAGTCCAGAACGAGCTTCCACATAAAGAAATTTAAAGATTACTTCCCTAACAGATGCTCCCATTGAAATCGCTGCTTCTATAACACCCTTCGGTACTTCCAATAAGGATTGCTCCACTAATCGAGAATAATGAGCAATTGCTATGATGGATAATGGAACAGTTGCAGCAGCTGTTCCAATGGCCGTTCCTATAATTATTCTTGTAAACGGAATAAGAAAGACAACTAATAATAAAAATGGAAATGAACGAATAATATTCACTACTAAATTCAATGTAGAAAATATGAATGGATTCTCCAGCATTTTGCCCTTTCTGCATAAGAAAAGCAATGTACCAACTGGGAGCCCTATTATGATAGCTGCTAAAATAGACATGCCCACCATAACAAAGGTTTGTCCAATTGATTGCCAAATTTCCAATCTATATTGTACTAATATCTCAGGCATGGTCAACTTCACCATCCTTTGTAAGCTGTTCTACCATTCTTTTTGAGGTATTATTTATTTGCTGAATTCCTTTTGGTTCGATAGCTACCGTATCGTAGATTTCTCCGTCTTCGATAACCGTCACACGATTACATATGCTTTTAATTACTTCCATCTCATGACTGACGATTACAATCGTTACACCTAGACGTTTTTTTACATCCTCTAATACATGTAAAATTTCAGCTGTCGTTTTTGGATCAAGAGAAGACGTAGGTTCATCGCATAATAATACTTGCGGATTATTTGCAATTGCCCTGGCAATCGCAACACGCTGCTTTTGTCCACCACTTAATTGAGCAGGATATTTCTCCATAAAGCTTTCCAATCCAACAAATTGAAGACACTCGATTACACGACCTCTTCTTTCTTTTCTAGGATAATTAGCCAACTCTAAAGAGACTGCGACATTTTCATAAACCGTTTTATTAGCGACAAGGTTAAAATGCTGAAAGATCATCCCAATCGATTGGCGAGCTTGTCGAAGTTCCTTGTATCCTAAGCTAGTCAGCTGTTTCCCGTCCACTTCCACTTCCCCGTCATCTGGCACCTCTAATAAATTCATTAATCGAAGCAACGTCGATTTACCAGCACCACTCGCACCAATTATCCCGAAGATTTCGCCTTTATGTATCTTTAAAGAAATAGACTTAATGACTTGGTAATGTGCAAACCGTTTACTGACATTACGTAATTGAATCACAAACGTTACCCCCTTTATCATTTGAAGGGTGATTACAACCTTTTTATTATAGCTAAATACTCAGTGAATGTCATTTTGAATGCCCAAATTTATAGGCACAACAAATACATGGTGGGCGCAAAAGCAATGAGTACCTACGAGATTAGCAAGTTAGCCCCTAAATAAACTGCCATTCCCCAAATAATAATGGCTGAAAGCTGATTCACACGCTTTAACAACAATCCTCGCTGATCAATTTGTCCAAGCTTTCGACCTAATATAGCTAAAAGGCAAAACCATATCCATGAAACACTCATACAAGCGACCGCAAAAACAAGTTTTTCTTCACCAGTATAAGCAAGAGAACTTGTGCCAATAACCCCAATTGTATCAAGAATGGCATGGGGATTTAATAAGGAAACAGAGGCGGCGAACGTTATTTGTCGACGTGGAGAAAACCGTATTTGTTTTTGTTTATTCCCCATTTCCGATGTACTCTTCCACATCGCCCATCCCATATAGGCTAAGAAAAAAAAGCCGATGATAAACAACAACACTTTTACCCATTCAAAGGTAAATACCACCACAGAGACACCGGCAACAGCCAAATATATAAGTAAACTGTCACAAATACTAGCCGTAATGATTGCTGGTAACACATAGGTAAACTTTTTATGCGTTGCCCCTTGATTAAATAGAAATATATTTTGAACACCTAAAGGTAGTATTAACCCAAATGCCAATATCATTCCATGCAGTAATGCTTCCATCCCTATTCCCCCTCTTCTTCCTACAGCATAACGAAGAAAAGGCATCCTGTCTCCATCCAATTGGATGGTCACTAACCCAACCATTTTGATAGAATAGGAGAAAATAGATACAGGAGTATACTCAGTTATGGCAGAAATAGAATGGAAACCACAAAAGAATTCAACCGTTTCTTTACATCAGCAAATAACTACCTATATGAAACAGAAAATACTTCATGGGGAATGGACAATTGGTATGAAACTCCCTTCCCAACGAAATTTAGCTAAGCAATTTCAAGTCAATCGAAGCACCATCGTAGTAGTCCTTGAAGAATTAGCTGCCGATGGATTAATTGAAGCCAAGGTAGGAAGCGGAACAAAGGTAATAAATAATACGTGGAGCTTGCTCGCATCTACTCCTCCAGATTGGATAGGTTATGTTCAATCGAGTATTCACCAGCCAAATATTTCTATTATCCAAGCGATCAATAAAGCGGAAGCAGATTCACATTTTATTAGACTAGGAACTGGCGAGCTTTCCCCAGAACTCCTTCCTAATAAGCAGATGGAACAGACCTTTCAATTTAGCGATATGCATAGCTTATCACTTGGATACACGGAACCAAAGGGAAGCTTAGCTTTACGCCAAGCGGTTAGTACCTACTTAAAAGCAAAAGGGATAAACGCCTCATCCGAATCGATTTTAATTGTTTCAGGTGGGCTGCAAGCCCTGCAATTACTTTCACTTGGCTTATTAAAAAAAGGTTCTACTATCTTTCATGAAACACCCTCCTATTTAAATTCTATTCATGTATTCCAGTCAGCTGGTATGAATCTATTTGGACTCCCCCTTGATGTAGAAGGAATTACCTATGATGCATTCAGCAGACTAAAAAGGCAGCATAAAGGAGGATTGCTCTATACAATTCCAAATTTTCATAACCCGACAAGCATCGTAATGTCTGAAAAAAGACGAACAGAATTAATCATGTTAAGCCAAAAGGAATCCCTCCCTATCATTGAAGATGATGTCTATGGCGATCTATGGTTGGACAGCCCTCCACCTAAGCCATTAAAAGCACTCGATACGCAAGGAAACGTTCTCTACATTGGAAGCATGTCCAAATCATTAAGCCCTGGCCTTCGAATTGGATGGATTGTAGGACCAGAGCCAGTCATTGAGCATTTGGCTGATATAAAAATGCAAACCGATTATGGCTCCAGCTCCTTATCCCAGTTTGCTGTTGAAAGATGGCTAGAAAGCGGGATGTACGAGAAGTTTTTAAAAGAAATAAAAGTGGAGTTACGGTATAGAAGAGATTTTACTCTGGATTTATTAAAAAGATATTTTTCTGCTTTCGCAACCTGGAACCTTCCAAAAGGCGGCTTCTATATATGGCTGAAATTAAAGCAAAACATCTCTTCACGCAAGCTATTTGATTTAGCTCTAAAAGAAGGAATTCTTATCAATCCAGGCATTGTTTACGATAAAACGGATGACCAGCATCTGCGAATATCCTATTCCTACGCTTCTTTGGATGAGCTGGAAAGGGGTTTAATAACCTTAGCACAGGTTATACGAAAGGAAGGACGATTCTACTGAGAATATTTAGTGATTCTCAGTAGAGTCGTCCTTCAGCAAGCTGCAAAAATTCTCGCAAATATTCAGTATTGGTAATGTTTTCATTACATTCATTGCTATCTGTGCAGATTAGATTACCAATTGCTTTATAGTAATCAGCATTTTTAGGTTTCTTTTCTTTTGTAACCGTTGAAAAATAGGCTACCTCTCCAAAGCAGTTACAGAAGGAACAAATATTTTTCTTACTAGTCGGTGTCATTTTCCCTTCGATTCCAACAAGCTTTCCTTCAAAATTATAAATGATTACTTTTTTGTTGGACTTCAAATTATTCCAGCTTAAATAAGTTAATTTGTCATGATTTATAGAGGTTAAGTCAGGTAGCTTTAACTTTTTTTGCTTGGGAAATAATTTTTTAAGCTGCTGCTCTGTAATTGGAGGAAATGATAACAAAAAGGGGGAAAGCTCCTCTACATATCGCTCATAGTCTTCCTTTGTTTTCCACTTCGTTATATCCAATAGTTCTTGCTGATCAAGTGATGCTTGGGGAAAGAGATTCAATATTTTTGCATTAGCTAAATCTATTACTGCAGCTAACACTGTTTTAGGCAAATTTTTATTAGCACTATCCTTAATGATTGCAATCTGTTTTTTTATAAAATTTAGCTGTTCATTTTTTATAAATTGTTCGGTCATAACATTCTCTCCTATTATTAGTAGCATTTCCTACTATTATTTTAATAAAGACAACACCATTCTAAAATGGAAAAGATAACTTAGAAATAAATTTTACACAAAAAACACTGATGAAAACCATCAGTGCTACTCTTTATTTTTATGTGCATACACGATTTTCTTAATCGTTTCCGGTGAAAGATGGTATTCCTTTGCCAAGCCTTGAATCGTGCTTCCCTTCGCAAAGGCTGCTTTTATCGCATCGTTCCTGCGATCAAGTATTTTTCTCCCGCCACTTGAAGTTCCCCACTTCTTATATGCGTTTTCTTGTTTCGGAATATACAAGGTCTCCCCTTGCACATATTTTTGAATTTCTACAATGAGCTTTTCAGGTAAAATGTTGTTTGCATTCGTATATTTCACTTTTGCCCGCTCCCTTATTTTTATTTTGTCTAAAATAAGGTGCAAAGCCAAAATATTAGAAATGCTTGTTAGCGATAATTAATTGTTTCGCCCCATGCAAAGTATCGCCTTTCTAATAATAGGCTTTGCATGAGTGGAAGTAGTATCAGACAATCGTTTGTGATTCTCCAACTGTAAGCACCCCCTTTTCATTCATTATTATAGCTACTGATTAAATCATTTGTCATGAAAAGCTACAGAACTGCCTCTGCTAATAATGTATAAGACTGCAGTTTTTCTTCAAAATCATAAATATTTGTTATAATCATAAATTCCTCTGTTTGGTAGTATTCCTTTAATCGGAAAAGTTCTTCTTTTACCTTTTCTGGAGTACCGATTATTGCACGCTTTCGATTTTTTCTTACGATTTCTTTGTCTTCTTCTGAAAGTTTTACCCTTTTAGCCTCTTCTTTCGATAGAATAAAGATGTCTTTTCCTTTCTCCACAGCTAATAGCCATAAATCTTGGCTTATTGCCATTTCCTCTGCTTCTTCTTGTGTAGGTGCACATACAACAAAAACACATACATTTGCTTGTGGATTAGTCAGAAAACTAGATGACTGGAAGTTTTCCTGATAATGCTTCATCGCAATACTTCCGCTAATGGGATTAATAAAATGTCCATATGTAAAAGCTGTTCCCTTTTCCGCAGCTAATCTAGCTCCGCGCTGTGAGACACCAAGCATCCATATTTCCGGTCGTGTTTCAACGAAAGGATAGGCTTGAACCTCGTGGTTAGGCGGCGTATCTGTTAAATATTCTTGAAGCGATGTCACTTGGTGAGGAAATTCATTCAAGCTTTTCCTAATCCCATCCGTAAGAGCTAATCGTGTTGGAGTAGAGCCTCCCGGTGAGCGTCCAATTCCTAAATCCAATCGATTCGGATACAACGCTTCTAATACCTTAAAATTCTCCGCTATTTTGAATGGACTGTATTGTGGAAGCAAAACACCTCCAGAACCGATGCGTATTCTGTTTGTTTGAGCTGCAACGCTCGATATCAATATCTCAGGGGATGTTCCCGCGATTCCATTGGAGTTATGATGCTCCGCAACCCAAAAACGAGTATAGCCAAGTTCCTCTGTCCGCTTTGCCAATTTAATTGTATTTTGTAGAGTAATCCCAGCATTCAAATTCTTGCTGATAACAGATTGATCAAGTACACTCAATTTCATTTGAATGACCTTCTTTCCTTACATTTAAAAAAAACATTACCATACTTCCTTTGCAATCAGCTCATAAGATTTTTTTCGACTCTCATAACTATTGGTAATCGTTATGATCATGATTTCATCCGCATGGTAGGCAGATTGTAGCTTAACCAATTGCTTTTTGACCTCTTTGGGATTCCCGATAATCATCTTATTGCGCATTTCGATGATTCTTTCTTCCTCATCGCTCGTCAAAGCATACTTTCTTACTTCTTCTACTGTTGGAATTCCTTTATTTTTTTCGCCTTTATCTGTTTGAATTTTCGATAGGAACCAACTTAAAGCCAGTTCCTCTGCTTGTCCCGTTGTTTCCGAGCAAATAACAGATACCGTTACGATCACTTGTGGCTCTTGGATACCTCTGCTTTTTTGAAAGGCATTTCTGTATGTATTTACAATCTCGATTCCGTCTTTATCGCTCATAAAATGTCCAAATGCATAGGCCGTCCCATATTCTGCCGCTTGGATAGCACTCTTTATACTCGTTCCAAGAATCCAAGGGACAGGGGCAATAGCTGGAAGAGGATGTGCTGATATTTTTGAAAACATATGATCAGATGGATAATTATTATATAAAAAGTGAAGAAGATCTTTCATGGAGTTTGGCATATTTCGTACGTTTTCCAGAAAGTTTCCTGAGAGAGCAATCGAGGCTTCAGCAGATCCTCCTGGTGCTCGTCCAATACCTAAATCGATTCGGTTGGAAAATAAAGTTGCCAACATATTAAACGTTTCAGCAACTTTATAAGGTTTATAGTGTGGTAAAAGTACAGCTCCTGCACCAATTCTTATCTTTTCCGTGTTCGCTCCAATATAGCCTAGCATGACTTCTGGAGCAGAACTAGCAAGTCCTGAGAAATCATGGTGCTCCGCGATCCAGTATCTTGTATATCCAAGTTTTTCTCCCAATTGAGCAAGCTTCATCGATTCTCTAAGTGCATCCTGGGCCGTTTTTCCAGATAAGACAGGGGATTGATCTAAAATACTTAATTTCATCTGAACAACCTCACTTTCTATGTAAATGAGCAATAAGAAAAAAAACAGATCCCTTCCTTGCCTATTAACGGCGATCTGTTTTTCACCATAGCTATAACTTATTCTACTTCCAGTAATTCTAAACGAAAGTTACTAATACTGTTTTCATCTAAAAAATCGGTATAGGATGTTGCATATTGATTGATTTTCCCTCTAAATTTCAATTGTTTATCAGAAATATTCACATCAAAAACATTTGCATACAAAAACTTCGTAACGACATGGTATTCTTCCCCGCCTCTTACTTTAAATTCAAAGCTTACTGAGGTTAACAGCTTCTCCGACTTCGCACTTTTAACCTTTTTCTCTTTATAATTCGAAACCGTTATTCCAAAATCATTTAAGAAAACTTTATTTACCATATCATCACTCCTCTAGTTCCCTATTGCCACCGTTATCTCCGTTCCACTACCAGCTTCACTTTGGACTTGAATTTCAGCTTCGTGTAAATCAAGAATTTTTTTAACAATGGAGAGGCCGAGACCATTTCCTCCTGCATTTCGATTTCTTGATATATCAGCTTTATAAAAACGTTCAAAGATGTGCATGAGTGAATCTGGGCCCATACCAATTCCTGTATCTCTTATTTTAACAGTTATGCTTTCATTCTCCGCTTGAAATGCTTCGACTGTTATGGTACCTCCTTTTGGAGTGAATTTTATACTATTGTGAAGTAAATTAGTCCATACTTGATCCAACATGTCCTCATCCGCAGTGATTATGACATTCTCAAGCGAGATATCCATATTTATTTCCTTCTCCGTCCATTGTGGCTCATTAGCAAGAATAATTCGACGAAGTTGATGATCTAATCGGTATTCTTTTCGATCCAAAGGTAAATGTTCCGATTCCAAGGACGTAAGCTTTAATAGGTTTTCGCTTAATTTGGACAACCGCGTGCTTTCCATTTCAATAATGTGCAAATAATGCTTTCGTTCTTCCAGAGTTAAATCATCATTTTTCAAGGTATGGGCAAAACCACTAATCGATGTTAGGGGTGATTGGATTTCATGTGATACATTCGAGATGAATTCCTGGCGCATTTCTTCCATTTCCCCTAATTTTTCTGCCATATGACTAATGCTCGTTACTATTTGATAATAAGGATGATCATTGCGCCCTTCACGAAACTGGTTTTTATAATAAGAAAGATCGATATTAAAGTTTCCTTCTGCTATCATCTTGATTGCTTGAATGATTGGATGCAAAAATTTGTCCTGTTTTGATTTTACCCAAGGGATTTTTGTAATAATGGATATACAGCAACCAAAAAGGAAAAATCCCACTACAGAATTAATTAACTGCCTGATGAATTCGCGGGGCATTATGTGGATTGCATCATAAAACCATGCTGTTAGCCAATAAGCTAGCGACCAGCATAAAAGTAAAAAAACTACAATCGCAAGCATGCCTGATATTCTTTTTATGAGTTGGAGAATTTTCATTGTTTTACCTCCAAACGATAACCAAGACCACGAATCGTTGTTATTTTAAAGGGATATTCCTCTTCGGAAAATCGCTGCCGCAAGCGCTTTATATGAACATCAACCGTCCGCTCATCTCCCTCATAATCAAATCCCCATATATCTTCAATTAATTGTTCCCTTGAGAATGTTTTCTTTTGATTAGTAGCGAGTTTAAATAATAATTCAAATTCCTTTAAAGGCAACGTAAATGCCTCATCTCCGAAAGAAACCTTATAAGAATCACGATCTATGACAACATTTCCCATCTCAATCCGATTAGAAAGGCTGATTTGATAACGCTTAAGAAGTGCTTTTACCCTAACAACTAGCTCAGCTGGAGCAAAAGGCTTTACTAGATAATCATCTGCTCCAAGATCAAAGCCTTTAACTTTTTGCCTGGTTTCCCCTTTTGCCGTCAACATTAAGATTGGCATTGTATCCCCGTAATAGGTTCGTACTTCCCTGCAAAAAGTCCAACCATCCATCTTCGGCATCATAATATCAAGAAGGATTAAATCTATTTTCTCTTGCTCTAGTATCGACAGACCCATTTCTCCATCGGCTGCCTCAACTATAGACATGCCCTCCTTTGTTAAAATAACCCGAATTAATTCCCTGATATGCGGGTCATCATCTACTATCAGTATTTTTGCCATATTATCATTCCTTTTGAAAAAATAAGGAGAACCGCCAAATTTCTTGACCGTTCTTCTTAATGGATTATTCTTAATTTTACCATTTTTATCTTTCTAAAACTCATGCACGACGCATATAAGCACGTACGGTAATCGGAGCGAAGATGGCTACTATTACTGCTGCTCCAATAAGAGATATAGTGAAATCCCAGCCTATTGTACCTGCATTCGTTAAATCCCTTACTGCAGTAACTAAGTGAGAGATTGGATTTATTTTTACAAACCATTGGAGAAAATTAGGCATTGTATCAGCTGGAACAAAAGCATTTGAAAGAAACGTTAATGGAAACAGGACAATCATGGAAATTCCTTGTACACTGGAAGCAGTTCGCGAAATAACCCCTAAGAAAGCAAAAATCCAGCTAATCGCCCATGAGCAAGCAATGACAAGAAGTCCTGCCAAGATAACAAAACCTAATCCAGCTTCTGGTCGATACCCCATAATATATCCCATTGTAAACGTAAGGGTTGTTGCAATCGTATAACGAATCGTATCAGCAAGCAATGCTCCCGCTAAAGGCGCAATCCGGGCAATCGGCAAAGACTTAAACCTATCGAATACCCCTTTATCCATATCCTCTCGCAACTGGACCCCTGTCACAACAGACGTTGTAATAACAGTTTGAACGAGAATACCTGGAATAATAACCGGTAAATAGTTTTGCACATTGCCAGAAATAGCTCCACCAAAAATATACGTAAACATGAGCGTAAAAAGAATCGGCTGCAATGTAACATCAAATAATTGTTCAGGTGTGCGCTTTATCTTAAGCAGACCTCTATAGGCCATTGTTAATGAATTTCTAACAGCTTGACGAAAACTTGAGGTTCTACTAAGTTTTTGTTCCTTTACAGGCTTGATTGTAGTGCTAGTCATACTAATTCTTCCCCTTTACTAGATGTATTCGTACTTTCCTTTGAGCCAGTAATAGATAAAAAAACCTCATCTAATGTTGGTTTCTGTACACTTAATTCAGCTAGTTGAATCCCCGCCTCTTTTAATGTGATTAGCAAATCTGTTACTTTGTCAGCATCTGCCATAGGTGCTGTGATTTTGCCGCCTTCTGCTGATACAGCGGAATGGACGTTAAGCACACGCTCCACTAGTAAGCGAGCCTCTTGCATATATTGCTCGTTTTGAATACTTAAATGTAAGGATGAAGTACCGATTGATTCCTTCAAATCATTGACTGTTCCTTCTGCAACTACTTTCCCATGATCAATAACCGCAACTCTGTCCGCAAGTTCATCTGCCTCTTGGAGATATTGGGTCGTCAGGAGTACAGTTGAGCCTTCGTTTACTAATTTTCGAATTGTATCCCACATTTGATTGCGAGTTCGCGGATCTAGTCCAGTAGTTGGTTCATCTAAAAAGATAAGCGGTGGCTGAGCAATGAGACTCGCAGCTAAGTCAAGTCGTCTTCTCATTCCTCCTGAGAAATTTTTTAATGGACGTTTTGCTGCTTCTGTTAAGCCAAACTCTTCTAGTAATTCCATCGCCTTACGTTTTGATTCTGCACGCCCTAGCCCTAAAAGACGAGAAAAAATAATTAAGTTCTCCGTCGCACTCAATGATTCATCAACAGAAGCATACTGACCTGTTACACCAATTAATTGGCGCACAAGCTGTGCATCCTTCCCGATATCATAGCCAAAGATCTTCGCTGAACCTGCATCTGCCTTCAACAAAGTTGCAAGCATTCTAATCGTAGTCGTTTTCCCAGCACCATTCGGGCCAAGCACCCCATAAATCGAACCAGCGCGCACATTTAAATCCACCCCATCAACTGCCCGATTATCACCAAATACCTTTACTAGCCCTCGAGCTTCTACAGCCCATTCACTGCTATCTATAATCTTTTTATTATTTATCATTTGATTCAAAGTAAATCCTCCCTCTTTATCTTTATGAAGAGATAATAAAACACGAATATGAACGGAATATGAACTGGGGAGATAGGAGGACTCGATTATAATAGAACCATAACCGTAAATTTTTTATGCAAATATACATTTCCTTGAAACTTTTAGATAGAGTAACTGCTCTAACCTATGAAAGGAGGTAATCTTTTGGACAATAATATAAAACTTGTAAAGAAAGCAATGAGTGGAAATGAAAAGGCATTTGAAAAGCTAGTTAAACAAGAAAGTGAGAAATTATATAAAACTGCTTTTCTATATGTTCGGAATAAAGAAGACGTTATGAACAAAAAGCATTTTAAACAGGAAATTAGTGAAATAGAGTTTCCCCAAAATGAAGTGTTTCAATCCATTAATAAAGGAATAAAAAGTGGCCGAAGAGAAAAAAGTTTGGGAACAAAATCTCCCATTAAAAAATGGGGAATCGTTTCATCTCTAGCTGCTTCTGCTTTTCTGGCATCAGGTTTACTGTTCGCACCAGTAACTAGTGTTCTAGCATCTGTACCTATCTTAGGCTCTATCTATGAAAAATTCAGTTTGCAAATTGGAATGGAATTATTAGAAAGCAATTTAATCACCCAGCTAAACGAAGAAGCAAAAAGTAATGGAATAAATATGATCATTACAAGTGCTTATTATGATGGGAATGTAATTGGAATAACTTTTAAAGCAACTGGTGACAAAATTTCTTTAGATAAAATAGGGGATAAAGGACCTGAGACAGGTTATAGCTTCCACCTTTTTAATGGAAAGGAGCAACAACAATGGTCCGCTAGTATGACTGTCTTAGAAAAAATGGAAGATGGGTATGTCGCCGCTTTAGAATTTTATAATCCTGATGCTAATTTACCTGAAGATTATACGCTTCCGCTAACATTTACCTCTATTACAGGGGTAAATGGAAGTTGGAAATTCGATATTCCTGTAAAACAAATTCCTTCAGAAACAATTGCCACAAAAGGTGAAAGTATTTTTAAGGAAGAGAAGGACTATTCTATTTATGTTGATTCCGTTATTAAAGGCAAAGCCACTACATTATTAAACTATAAAACAACCTATCCGTTAGCAGGGAAAAATGATGAGATAAGTCTAACTGTATTTGATAATGAAGGAACTAGATTATCAAAAAGTCATGCAGATGTTCTATCTGTTAAACAAAGAGATAACGTCATAGTAAAAGATACGAGAGAATTATTCACCAGTAAAATAAAGGAAAGTACTATTTTAATCATTCAACCTGAAATTAGACAATATGAAGAAGACACAGTAAGCTCCTTAGAAAAGACCTCCCCCTTTGTTATAGAAAGCAAAAGATTCGATTATAAATTAAAGGTAAATGATATCAAACAAAGTGGAAAGCTGCTTACCATTGACTATACTATCCTAAATGTGAATTCGAAAGAGTTTAGGAAGGATATTATTCAAAACTTCGCTGACTTCATCAAGCTTATAAAGAATGATCAAATCTCTAAAGAAACAAATGGAGAGCTAAATATAAACAAGATGCTAGAACATCAAATTCTTAGTAATGAAGCAAAACTAATTGATCGTACTAATCTGCATTTCCAATCTATATTTACCATTAATACAGATGAATTTGACAAGAATGAATACTCCTTAATGGTTCCCTTTGGCACTTTAAGTAGTAATAAGCCTATTAAAATGGAACCACTGGAAATAGAATTAAAATAACGGAGCAGAGGTTGGGTTCTGATGCGGACTATTTTTAGGAAGCGCTAGGACCACCCCCTCTTTTTTCCTCTTGTAATCCTTTAAGTCCTACTAAAGTTATAATCATCAAAATAATTCCAATACCTGTTCCAAAAATCGCAATTTGGTGCATGCCTGTTGTGATAGACTCTGATTTTAAGAACAAACCATTTCCTGCAGATGCTAGCATAGCGCCCATATACATAAACGTTCTTAACAACCCAGAAGAAGCTCCTATTTGACTTTTATTTGCTTGAAAATAGACAGCATTTTGATTAGCTAAACTAAGCAAACCTTGTGGTATCCCTAAAAAGGAAACAATCGCCAATAAAGAAGCAAGACTACTATCCTTATTGATAAATAGAAATAATAGAATAGCAAGAAGTTGAATAAATCCTCCAACAATAAGCTTCAAACGAATAAAGGGACTTTTCCCTGTTAATTTTGAAACGATGATCGACATCAAAAACATCGGCATTAGCACTAATCCTGTTTGTGAAGGCGATAATCCTCTCCCTTTTTCCAACCATTGAGGGAACCCATAAAGCATACAATATGTCACAGTTGCTGTAAGTAAGCTCCTAGCATAAGTAAACAGCAAGGGACTATTCCCTTTAAAAATTCGAACATCAATAAAAGGAGCTTTACTTCTCAGCTCGATGATAATAAAAATTATTCCCGTTATAATGGAAATAATTATTAGATAAATACTATTTAGACTCGGGCTCATTAAGAAAAGCAAAGTAGAAATTAAAGTAATTCCAAAAAAGATTATTCCTGTAATATCAATAGAAATATGTCTTTTCTCTGACCCGACAGAAGTTAAAGAAGCCTTTGGAAAACGAGTATAGCCTAAAATTATACAAGCAAAGGACAAAGGAATATTCATCATGAATATACTTTGCCAACCACCTAATCCAATCAATAACCCACCCAATGTAGGACCAATAACGGCAATCGTTTGATTGGCAATAGCCAGTAATGTAAGGATTTTAGCCGGACTATCCTCCCCAGTTCGGTCTGCTTCACTGCGAATTAAATACATAGATGCTGGGTAACCCGCACAGGTCCCAAGGCCAAGCAAAACCCTCGCAACAACTAACCACCAAAAATCAGGTGGGAATATTGCGATAAAACTCGAGATACCTACTAACGATGTGGCGATTAAAAAAAGTAATCTAGGACCATATAAGTCAATCAATTTCCCTACAACAGGCTGCCCAATTGCCGTCGCTAAATACAAGGCAGAAATTAGCCATGCTGTTTGTGAAGGTGACACGCTGAATGCTTTTCCAATTGGAATTAAAGCAACAGAAATAATAGAAGAGTTAATAGGATTCAAAATAGAGCCTAAGATCATCGGGGCAATCAACTTTTTGTTAAAGTAGCTTTTATTTTGACTAATTGCCAATGTTATTCCTTCCTTCTATAGTTACCATGTCTAAAATGGTAGACTGTCTCAACAAAATAAGGACTATTTCTTGGTAAAAGAAACAGTCTCTCTATCTTTAAATCAATGTATCAACCCAGTCTTCTACAGTTATCACATCAGCTTGACTAGGAAATACTTTATCCATCAAAATGTGATGCACCTCTTTATTCGTATCAAAACAAGCATCTGCTAGTACCTTTAATTGAAAATCTTTGTCTGCCGCTTCCCTTAAAGTAGATAGAACGACTCCACTTGTTGAAATTCCACTTAGTACTAGTGTCTCAATTTGCTGGGAACGCAAAATAATCTCCAAATTGCTTCCGGCAAATGCACTTATTCGATATTTTGTAACAACAGCCTCATTTACCTCTGGTTGTATAGATTCATGAATTTGTGTCGCTTCATCAAGGATAGTCATTCCTCCATACTTTAATATTCCGGAAAATTTTTTGTTTTTGGGACTAACTTCAGGGTACCCCTCACTGAATCCCACTCTAATAAAAATTACAGGAACAGCATGCTGCCGGGCTACTTTTATAGCTTTCTGATAAATTGTTAATGCCTCTTCTTTTCTTTCCCCTAGGCTTGAGACAATGCCATTTTGAACATCCATAACTAACAATGCTGATTTACTATTGTGATTTTGCATATATTGTAATCTCCTTTACATTAGGATAAAATTAAGCGGAGAACTCTCTCACTTATAGTAAACGGAGAACTCTCCGATTGTCAATAAAAAGCATCTTTTTTATGGGAGCGATAACAAATGACTGATGAAAAATTAACTAATACACGATTGGAAAGACGAGATGCAGCAGAGAATCGTCAACGAATATTAGAAGCTGCACTAAAGTTATTCGATCAATATGATGTAGAGCAAGTTAGTATGAATCAAATTGCAAAAGAAGCAGATATTGGAGCTGGAACACTCTATCGTCGTTACCGAAACAAGGGTGAATTATGTCTCGATTTAATCAAAGATAATGTAGTAATTTTCTTTGATAATATGGAAAACTACTTGCAGGATAACCAAACAGCTACTCCAGCTGAGCGATTAAAAGGCATTATTAATCTATTCATCCAATTTAGAGAAAGCAAAGCACAATTGCTTAAAGGTGTAGAGGATTCTGAAGCATCCCCACCCTCAAAATCCGGAACGCACAGTCCCTTACACGATCAATTGCATCAACAATTTGTGAAACTATTTAATGAAATGAACAGCACTTCAAACAAACCAAATACCAATATTTTCAAAGCAGATATTTTATTAGCTGCTCTAAAAAGTGACTCCTATTTATTTCAACGAGAAGTTCGTGGATATTCACCAGAAGATATTGCAGAAGCACTTTATGAAATGTTCGTTCTATAAGCTGCAAAAAGACGGTTCTATGAAGTGTCCTCCATAGAACCGTCCTTTGGGCCGCCTTGATATCAAAAGCCTATATTTTCTTCACAAATTCCGATTTTAATTTCATTGCTCCAAATCCAACTATTTTACAATCAATATCGTGGTCCCCATCCACCAATCGGATATTCTTTACTTTTGTTCCTTGTTTTAAAACCGATGAACTACCTTTTACCTTAAGATCCTTGATAACAGTAACCGTATCTCCATCGTTCAAAACATTTCCATTTGCATCTTTGATAACCTTATTATCTCCGTCCACTTCCGCATCAGAATTTAATGTCCACTCATATCCGCATTCCGGACAAACCAAAAATGTCCCATCATCATATGTATATTCCGAATGACACTTCGGACAACTAGGCAAATTACTCATTGTTTTCTTTCCTCCACTGTTTGAATTTGTATTAAAGAATACTATTATAACAAATACAGGGAAGCAAATGGACTGTTCCGCCAACCAATATATGGTACAATATGACAAAATACTACAAAAGAGAGAAGTGTTCTATTGGCTTTCATTACTGGTAAGGTCCTATTTATCGCTTTATTCATTCTTATTATTCATTGTATTGAAACCCTTGCCTATGCAGTTAGATTATCCGGGGCAAGAGTCAAACTAATTGCCTCTGCCTTGTCATTATTTAATATGATGGTTATTGTTTCAAGAATGGCTAACATGATGCAACAACCATTTACAGGCAGTATCGTTGATTCTGCTCCTAAAGAAAATACACTTTTATTTGTGGAACAACAATATAGGGTTTTAATCGGAGCATCTACTCTCGGTACAATTGTCGGTATCATTTTGTTACCAACATTTACTGCCATATTTTCTCGAGCTATTATTCATCTGGCAGAAGAACGTGGTTCTGTTCCTTCTCTCCTAAAAAAGGGATTTTCCTTTGAATACATAAAAAGAGGAATAAAGTATATTCACCTGCCTAGACTTTCTTATCTAAAAGGAATAAGATTCAGAGATATTCCTCTCCGATTATTCTTCTTTAATATGATTGTAACAGCCATTTATACAATCGGGGTTTTATCGGCTCTTTATGCATCTCTATTAGCACCTGATAGGTCTGGCGCCACCATTATGGCATCTGGTTTAATAAATGGTTTGGCAACCATATTATTAGCTCTTTTTATTGATCCAAAAATTTCTGTACTTGCAGATGATGTTGTAAATGGAAAAGGTAGTTACATCAATCTCAAAGGAATTTCCGTATTAATGATCTCCTCAAGACTTTTCGGGACATTACTTGCCCAATTACTATTTATCCCTGGGGCAAAATATATAGCCTGGATCACAAAATTTTTGGTTCTTTTTAATTAATGTTTAAATTGGGCTGGTAATCTTATGTCCTATTAAAAACTACATCATAGAATCACATTTCATATAAACAATCATTCGTATTAGCCTAATACAAATTAAGTACTTTGAATATCAATGGTATAAAAAAGATGATCTCTATCCATGTAGAGATCACCCCAGACAATAGACAAACTCTTAAAAATTGAGGTTTGTTTACAATCTTTTACCAAGTAAATCTAGAATTCTAATCGCTTAAGTCTTAAAATACGAATTGATAATTACCTAGAGGTGAAAACACACTTTACCAAAACCTTTAAGAAAGAGAACTTTGAGCATACGATTCCCGATGCTGAATATGACTTGCCACCCAAGCAATGATTCCAGCTACTGCAAGATAAATCACCAAAATGAATAATTGATTTTGTAATTCTTGCCAATTTCCTAAAGAAATGACCTCCTGAAGACTTTTAAGTGAATGAGCCATAGGCATCCATTGTCCTATCTTACTTAATATAGGGTTTCCCAGTTCCATTGGGAAAGTACCACTACAAGATGCCAATTGGAACACGAGGAAGGTAACCGCTAAAAACTTCCCTACTAATCCAAATACTGTAACAAGCATCAATATAAAGGTCATGAAGGTAAATGACACGATGATACTTGAGAGTACAAATAATGGAATACTTGCCACTTCCAGTTTAAACACACTTAATACAATAACATCTACAATAATTGCTTGAACAAACCCAATCACATATACCAATCCAAGTTTATTGACTAAATGATTGGTTCCATTTACAATAAGCTCTTTTCGTCTGCCGAGAGGGAGGATATTTGATGCCATTATTCCTCCTACAAAAAAGGCAAGCGATAAGAAATAAGGAGCAATGCCTGATCCATAGTTTGGCACATTTGAAACATTTTTCTGTTCTAATATGACAGGTTCAGAAAACATGTCCGTCAATGAATTACTGTTTTTGACACTAGCTGTTTCTTTAGCAGCATCATCCAAACTAGATGAAAGGGTATATGCTCCATCCGATAATTGACTAAGTCCGTCCATTATTTTTTCTGTACCTTCTTTAAGAGGTATTGTCCCATCCGCTGCTTTAGTTATTCCATTATTTAAAGAAGCATAGCCTTCGCTCCATTCATCCAACCCATCATTGAATTTTACTGTCCCCGATGTTAAATCATTAGCGCCAGCTGCTGCTTCGTCCAGCTTGTCAGAAAATTTGTCTAGCCCAGAATTTATATTTTCCTGCCCTGCTGTTACCTGTTGTGCACCCTGTGCAAGCTGCGTTTGTCCAGTCTGAAGCTGTCCAGTTGCCTCTGCTAATCCATTTGCAATCGTCAGCAGCTTAAGAAATTCTGGATCCTCTCCTGCTTCTGGATGTGCCTTACTGTATGCACTCATTTGGTCCTGAAGGAGTTTGGCAGCTTCATTTGCTTTTGATTGTCCTTGAAGGAGCTTTTCATTGCTTGAAGACCATTGTTTTACACCAGCAGTAACTTGTTCCTCACCTGCTATAAGTGCATCCAATCCTACAGTTAACTTATCCATGCCTTCAGATAAAGAAAGAGAACCCTTTTCCAAATCCGCACCACCAGAAGATAGTGCTTCTTCTCCCTTTAGAAGTTTATTACTGCCAACTGTCAATTGATTCATCCCTTGATCAAATTGGACATATCCATTATCTAGCTTGACCATTGCATTTCTAGCATCATTCATGCCCTGATGGAGATCATTAGCTCCATCTCCAGCTTTCTCTAAACCCTCTGCCAGTTCACTGAACTTAGAAAAAACACCTTCTGCATACGTCTTTGTAATGCTTTTTGAGATCTTTTCATTTATTCTTTCTACTGCAGTCGAACTAATCTGGGATGCGACAAAATTCCCGCCTGGATTTGTTTTTGAGATAAGTTTTGCAGGAATTGGGTGGTCATCCATTAGGGTACTAATGTTTTTTGAAAAATCTTTTGGAATGGTTAATACCATATAATAATCCCCGTCTTTTAATCCCGTTTCGGCCTTTTCCTCGGAAATAAAATGGAATTCCAGGTCCTTATTTCCTTTTAATTCCTTAATCAAATCATCTCCTGCTTCTATACGGTCACCATCCATCATGGCCCCTTTATCCTGATTAACAACCGCTACAGGCAGATTATCTAAGTTACCATAAGGATTCCAATATCCAGCTAAAAAGAAACTAGCATAGATTAAAGGTACCATTATAAGAAAAATTAAAGCTATACGCCCATGAGGATGTTTCCACATCGCCATTAAGTCTTGCTTTATCAA
The DNA here is from genome assembly GCF_031978665.1 of Niallia sp. Lineage (NCBI taxonomy): Bacteria > Bacillati > Bacillota > Bacilli > Caryophanales > Bacillaceae > Niallia > Niallia sp. The sequence continues at coordinate 81,798 of NZ_DALZDK010000007.1, forward strand.
CTGTATCCCTTTCAAGTAACCACTTCCTTAATTAGTTTTTCACTTTATTTATAGTAATTACTTTTTCACATATTGTATAATATATAATTAGATATAAATACATAGATTTTAGTCTATGTAAGGAAGGTTTTATTGACATGGAACTTTTACAGCTTCATTATTTTCGGACAGTAGCAAGGCTAGAGCATATGACAAAAGCAGCTCAACAGCTTCAGATTGCCCAACCCTCACTCAGCAAAACAATTTCTAGGTTAGAAGAAGATTTAGGCACCCCTTTATTCAATAGGAAACACCGACAAATTCAACTAAATGAATTTGGCAAAGTATTTTTAAAGCGGGTTGACCGAATTTTTGAGGAGCTACACGAAGGAAAAAGGGAGCTTTTAGAACTATCCAAGCGACAAGAAAATAAAATTACGCTTGCTGTTACTATCCCACGTGTTCTACCGGACCTCTTAAATACATTTTTATCCAAGAATCCAAATGTAAAATTTCAGCAATACTTCCTTCAGCCTACTTCTTCTGTGAAAGAGCAGCTACTTGAAGGGAAAATTGACTATTGCATTTCATCTGCTACTATTCATGATCCGGATATCATTTGGGAACCTCTTTTAACCGAAGAAATTTACCTGATTGTTCCCCCTGGCCATCCTTTTTCCGACCGGGACACAATAAATTTGGCAGAGGCAAAAAATGAGCCATTCATTCATATGCATACTGGCTATGGATTTCGAAATTTAACAGATCAATTTTGCCATGAAGCAGGATTTCAACCTCATATAGCCTTTGAGGGTGATGATTCAACGGTTATAGGAGATTTAGTGAAACAAGGATTAGGCATTGCTTTTGTTCCAGAAATCACATTGCTTCATCAGTCAAACCAGTTTCCCCACAGTCTCTCCATTACAGAACCAAAATGCCGGAGAACGATTGGAATTGCTTGGTCAAAAAACAGATATTTGTCGGAGACTGCACAGCAATTCAGGGAGTTTGTAAAGGATTACTTTACTTTGTTATCTACTAGACTTAAAAAAAATGACAATTTATAGGGATAGAAACAAAAGAGTTAGGAAAATTTCTTCCTAACTCTTTTGTTTCTATCCTTATACGCTTTTATTTGTGCATGGATCTATCCGCTTCTCTAATACTGGGATGTAGACCCATTCGTATTTCCAGAAGTAGTTTTTGCTACCTCTCCTAATCATTTCTCAATTCTTATTAGCCTCATATACCTTCAACAGCTTACCTTTTATGGTCGTTTTCTTCATTTTATCCAGTACCATAGGTCCTTTATCATTTAAAATTTCAACATAGGAAAAGGTATCCATTATGGTAATAATCCCAATATCCTCTGCCGTTACGCCTTCAATTCTAGCAATCGTTCCAACAAAATCTACTGCGCGAAGCTTCTTTTTCTTTCCGCCATTAAAGTATAGCTTCATAATATGCTTGTTTAATTTTTCATTTTTCGCCTTTTTAATCGTTGGCTCTACGTTCTTCTTTGCCTCAAATTCCGATTTATTAGCAGAAACCTCTTCTTTTGATGGAGCTGCTATATTGGGAATTTCAAAACCGATATATTCTTCAATCTCTTTTAAGAACTTATCTTCAAACGGGGTAATAAATGTGATTGCTTTCCCTTTTTTACCTGCCCGACCGGTTCTTCCTGTACGATGAACATAGCTTTCCTTTTCTAAAGGAAGGTCATAGTTGATAACATGAGTAATGCTATCAATATCAATACCTCTAGCAGCTACATCTGTAGCAATTAAATAGCGGAATTCTCCCCTTTTAAAATCATTCATTACTTCAAGTCTATCTTCCTGTACCATACCACCGTGAATTTGATCACAGTTATATCCTAAATCAGATAACTGATCACACAAGGTATCTACCCTATCCTTCGTCCGGCAAAAGATGATACAGCTATCGGGATTTTCCACAATCGTTACCTCTTGAAGAAGAGAGAATTTCTCCTTTTCCTCTACTTTAATAAGCGAATGATCAATTTTATCGGTTGTGAGCCCCGTTGCCTTTATTTCAATATCAATTGGTGTCTTCATATAACGAAGAGATAGATCCTTAACCGCCTCAGGTAAAGTAGCGGAAAATAGCATCGTTACTCGATTTTTTGATAATGCCTTTATAATAGCCTCTACCTGTTCAATAAACCCCATGTTTAGCATTTCGTCTGCCTCATCTATAACAAGGTAGTTTATTTTGTCTAAAATCAACGTTCCTCTCTCTATATGATCTAATACACGCCCCGGTGTGCCCACTACTACATGCGTTTTTTGTTTTAATTCTGTTTTTTGGATGGCAAAAGGCTGTTTTCCATACACAGCGGTTGCCTTAACGCGTTTAAATCTTCCGAGATTTGTAAAGTCCTCTTTTACTTGAACAGCAAGCTCTCTTGTTGGTGTTAAAATTAACGCCTGAGGCTTATTTTCTTCCCACTCTATTAATTCACAAATAGGAATTCCATAGGAAGCCGTCTTCCCACTTCCTGTTTGGGATTTCACTACAAGATCGATTTTTTCTAACACAAGAGGGATTACTTTCCTCTGAACTTCTGTTGGAATTTGATATTCTAAACTATCTAGAGCCTTTACTATTTGATTACTTAAATTAAAATCATGAAAACCTTTTTCACTCATCACGAAGCCTCTTTTTTTGAATTATTCTTCTTATTATTTCCGTAACATCTATTACCTTATACAAACTTCTATTATACGCTATCTTTTCTTTACAAATGTACCAATGCATTAATTTAATATATTTTCTCTTACAGCTGACTGATGTCTTCCCTTTTAGAACTCTTATTATTAAAAAAAGACCTACCCTTTAGGCAAGTCTAACGCTTGATATGCTGATTGATACTTTCCGCCTGCCGCAACTTCCGAATGATACAAAGCCCTTATAGCCGAACTTTTCTCGAGGTCATGTTCATCCATCAAATCCTTTAAGCGTATTTGCAAGTCCTTATTATCTTTGATTAACTGTTTCATTTGTGATTTCAAGTATTTCATAAGCTATTTAATCCTTCCTCACTTATTCCCATTCACTATATTATTACATACAATCCATCAAATTTTATAAAAAATTATATCATTAACTTGTGCTTTGGTTCATCAAGCTATACTTAACTTGTCAGAAGCCGTGTTTTGCCTAGCTGCTTTCCTCTAAACAAAAAGCTGTTCTATTCAAGCAAAACAGCCTGGCAAAAAAACTACCAGGCATTTCCCCTTACTCCTGTTGCCATTGCTGACGCCATTCTTCTACCTTTGCATTAATTTCCTCTGCCACTTGCTCTCTTTCCGACACCTTGGCTTCTTTTATTTCTTCAAAGTGTTTACCACGCAAAGTATGTTGCTCCTCAGCTATTTCCAGGACTTGATCCTCCACCTCATCGGTAATCAAGTTCTTATCATTTAAGAAATAGATAGCATTTTTGATTCGATTTAATTCGGCATCAGAGACCGTATATAAAGGATTATAAATCTGATTCATTCGCTCCATTGAATCAGTCATTTGCTGTAGTGTCACTCCTTGTGTCCAAACAAGCTGACCTATTGTAGGCTGCCATTTTTTCGTAATTTGAACTTCCAGATCAGCAGGATCCTCTACCGTGATATACTCTCCTCCACCAGAATCGGCCACTTGTTTTAGCTGTTGCTGCCCATCATCATCGACATCGAATCCAATAATATTGACCTTTGCTTTGATATTTTGACTTTGAAGCTGTTTAGCTGCAGCAACGGGATCACCATCACAAGTCTCCACCCCATCACTCACCATATAAACCAGATTTGAATAGTCGTCCTTAGGATAATCCTTCAGTATTTCTTCCGCCTTTTTAATTGCCCCAGCTAAAGGAGTCCAGCCACTTGCCTGAAAGGAATTTAACGAATTTGTAAAATTTTCGGCTTGATAGACTGATAGCGAATAGACAGATTCTACGGACGAGCAAGATTTTGCCTTATCCACATTGGCCGATGAACCAACATGTCCATATGCAATTAATGAGACATTGGCATCACTGGGAATTTGCTCCATAAACTTGCCAATTGCTACTTTCGCTAGCTCCATTTTTGTTTTGCCTTCTATTTGCCCATTCATACTTCCACTTGCATCCATTAACACCAAAACATTCATTTTCTTTTGTTTTGTGGTTGCCTCATCCTCGCCACTTGGCAATTCTGGCATCATAAACCCATGATCATATGTAATTAACTGCTCGTAATAATTTTTATAATTTCCTGATCCAAGCAAATAAACTAGGTAATCATATATCTCGTCACTGCTTAAGTTTGTTTGTTCTGTAAAATATGCTTGAAGCTCCTTCTCTACAATGGGATTGAAGGTTTGCTCTAGAAAGTCCCGGTATTGTTGACTGTCCCATCCTCCTAGGGTTTCTAACTGCTGGTCCATATGGGCCTCAATCAACACACCAGCTTTTTGTTCAATCATTTCTTCTACTGTCCTCGCAGCAGCTGGAATCTTTTCCTCCACCGTTTCCTCCGTTGCCGTTGATGTAGCAGGATTTGAATTCTCCTTTTGCGCTTGCTCCTTCGCACATGCTGTAATTAATCCTATAGATAGTATACAAACTAGTAGTGCAACCCTTTTAGAAACATTCATTCCTTATCCTCCTTTTAGAAAAAATACCATTATTTCCTATACGATTAGAGATATGATTGGTTCCTAAGGCTTTGGACACAATTTACAGAATACATTTAGGTTCATCTTCCTATTATAAGGGTCTAGTTAAATAAAAAGATGACCTCTACACAGACAGAGATCATCCTTTATGAAAAAATTACACTTATTCAATTTTCTTTCTTTATTTATACTTAACGAAATATTTAGGACGGCTGTTTTACTAAAGTACGCTTTAAAAATTCCCTCGTACGTTCTTGTATCGGGTTATGGAAGATTTGTTCTGGACTTCCTTCTTCCGCAATAACTCCTTTGTCCATAAAGATAACGCGATCTGATACTTCCTTGGCAAATTCCATTTCATGTGTTACGATGATCATCGTTTGGCCGGAATTGGCGAGGTCTTTCATGACTTTTAGTACTTCTCCAACCATTTCTGGATCCAGAGCGGAAGTTGGTTCATCAAATAACATGACATCTGGATTCATCGAAAGGGCTCTAGCTATTGCCACACGCTGCTTTTGACCACCTGATAGCTGTCTTGGCTTCGCATTGATGTACTTATCCATCCCAACAACTGTTAAGTAATGCATAGCCACCTTTTCCGCCTCTTCTTTGGCTCGTTTTAAGACTTTCACTTGTCCCACTACACAATTTTTAAGGACATTATGATTGTTAAACAAATTAAATTGTTGAAACACCATGCCTAGATGCTTTCGATAATCTGCAACATCATGTTTGTTATCCAATATATTTTCACCATGGTAGAATATTTGCCCACCACTTGCTTTTTCTAAAAGATTGATACAACGAAGAAGCGTGGATTTACCAGATCCAGAGGAACCAATGATGGAAACGACTTCACCTTTGCTCACTGAAAAATTGACGTCTCTAAGCACTTCATGTGTTCCAAAAGATTTGTTAAGATGCTGAATATCAATAATCTGTTCCATACTCTCTTCACCTTCTTCCATTATTTTTTATCTAGTTCTAGCTGTGTATCATTTCCGATAATTGTATAGTTATCTGATCCATCTAATTTCTTCTCCATATATAGCAATATTCTCGTTACAATAAAAGTCATCACGAAATAAATCATACAAGCTACGAAAAATGATTCAAAATATCTAAAATTATTTCCTGAAATTGATTTAGTAACAAAATATAATTCTGTAACGGAAATTACGTTTAAGACAGATGTATCTTTAATATTAATAACAAATTGGTTTCCAGTTGCGGGTAGAATATTTCGAATAACCTGCGGTAAGACAACATTCCACATCGTTTGGACATGATTCATTCCAATCGCATGAGCTGCTTCAAACTGCCCCTTATCGACCGAAACAATCCCACCTCGAACAATTTCCGCCATATATGCTCCTGTATTAATGGATACTACAATGATAGCTGCAGTAAAAACATTCATGTCTATACCAAATGCTAGCGCGGAACCATAAAAGATAACCATCGCTTGGACAATCATCGGTGTTCCACGGAAGAATTCAATATAGATGGACAGGATTATATTAATTACTTTTAAAATGACTTTTTTTACTACTTGTTCAGGTGTTGGGATCGTACGAATAACACCTGCAACCAATCCAATTGCTGCCCCAATGATAGTCCCTATCAAGGCAATCAAAAGTGTTACACCAGCACCACGAAGAAACATAGGCCAGTTCTCTGAAATTATTTTAATAATCCACTCAAGACTCATCTTTTCTCCTCACTTACTGGATGAAACCGCCTGTATAAAGAGATACAGCCGGTTTCATCCTTTTTATTCTGCTGCTGGTTGATTCTTAATCGCATTATCCATTAAACTTGTACGTTCTTCTTCTGGAATATCTGCTAAGATTTTATTGATTTTCTCTGTTAAGTCACTGCCCTTTTGAAGACCAACAGCGGTAGTTGTCTCCTCTTCTGAAGTTTTAAACCCCTCATTAAATTCAACCATTACAAACTTATCATTTGCAGCTGAAGCACTAATCCCTTCAGGACGTTCAGATACGTATCCATCAATAACACCTGATTCAAGTGCTACTCTCATTGCAGGGAAGTTATCCATTGCTGTCTTTTTTTCTACACCATTAATTTGGTCAATAACAGAATAATGGAATGTATTTAACTGAGCAGTAATTTTTGCCCCTTTAAAATCTTGAATAGACGTTGCATTTTCAAACTTACTACCTTTTTTCACTACCATTACTAAATTTGATGTATAGTAATTACCCGAAAAATCTATTGTCTCTTTTCGTTTTGCAGTCGGTGACATCCCAGCGATGATAGCATCAATTTTCCCTGAAACTAATGCTGGTACTAAGCCATCCCATTCTGTTTTAACAATTACTAATTCTTTCCCTAAACCTTCCGCTACTTTTTTAGCAATCTCTACATCATAGCCGCCTGCATATTCTGAAGACCCTTTGATTTTGATCGCACCATTGGAATCATCATTTTGGGTCCAGTTAAACGGAGCATAACCTGCTTCCATCCCTACCTTAAATGTATTATCTTCTGACGATCCAGAAGCTGAATCACTACTTGTCCCACATCCAGCTAATAAAAGCATTGCTGATACTAGTAAAACCATAAATAATGTTAACTTGTTTCTCATGATGTCTCTCCTCCTATTTTCCTATCAACCTACTAAAACAAAAAAAACGACCTGAGATAAACTCAGGTCGTAGTATATGCAGTAGCCCTAAAGTCCTCTCTTTTATCCCAAATGAGATAGCACAACTCAATAAACTAGGTGTTTATTGAGACAGTCCTGCAGCTCTTAACTACAGACCCAGCATGTAATACCGAGAATATTACAAACTTCGGCGACATTTCCTTCTCCCTAGCATCATAGCTTCTCAAACTCCACTAAAGACTGTTAAATATCGCGCCTCTACCTCACTGCAAAAAAGTGAGGTCTTATTCAATTAGTTTTTATACTACCGTATTTTGTCGAGATTCGTCAACTTGTTTTTTTATTTGTTATAACTAGGCATCATTTTTTCTTCTTAATAGAAACCTTCTGTTTCATGAATAAAAGCAATTATTCCGTTTCTATTTATGTAGGCTGAGTATTTTTGCAACCATTCTAGACTTAAGAAACCATTCACAAGCCTTATCCAAATCAAGAAAAAGGGAATAACCATTCATTTATGGTCATTCCCTTTTAGAATTATTTAGCTTTCTTAGATACTCTTACAACATTATAGATACTGGCTGCTAAGCCGCCCCATAGGATAACCATTCCAACTACCATCATGGTTATTGCACTAGCTGACATATTAAACAACCTCCCTATTTTTGTCTAGAGCATTAGCTTTCCATTTTTTAAAGGATAAAAGGACTCCGATAATGATACTAATTATTACTACAAACACACCTGAATACAAAATTAACTCAGTTGGATATCCTCCGTAATTTTCCTTTAAGTTCTGGCGAATGTTATCAAACATCATATAGCCAAGAATAATAGGTGTTACTACACTTAAGCAAAACTTCCACCACGCCCCAATACGCAAGTCAGAAATAGCATTCGTATGAGACTGTAGCCCATTTAATCCTTTAAAGAACCAAGCAATTAAGATAACTTCTACAAATCCTGCAGTAACAATTCCAAAATTATTGATGAAGTAGTCTACCACATCGAGTAAATATAATCCTCCGTTTGTAGCAAAAATCAAGGAGATTACCGTTGCTACAATTCCGCTTGTTAATACTGCTTTTGTCCGTGATACATTAAATTTCTCTTGAATTCCTGCAATAAAGGTTTCCACGATTGAAATCAGAGATGTCATACCAGCAAAAACAAGTGAAAGGAAGAATAATACGCCAAATAGACCGTTCATTCCAGGGAACTCATTAATGATGCTAGGGAAGACGACAAACGCTAATCCAATACCACTACTTACTACCTCTTCCACGGCAACACCTTGTTGGTTTGCCATAAAGCCTAGTGCAGCAAAAACGCCGATTCCTGCCAATAATTCAAATCCTGAATTTGCAAATGCAGTAATAAAAGCATTATTGTTGATATCTGACTTTTTCGGTAGATAGCTAGAATAAGTAATCATAATTGCAAATCCAATCGATAACGAGAAGAAGATTTGCCCATATGCTGCAATCCAAACCTTTCCGTCAAGAATCATACTCCAGTCCGGCTTAAAAAAGGCATTCAACCCTTGTACCGCTCCATCTAAAGTTAAAGCACGAATCACAATTACTAAAAACATAACAATAAGGACAGGTAGGAAAATCTTATTTAATCTTTCAATTCCTTTAGAAACGCCACGATATAAAACAAAAAGCGTAACGACCCATACAAAAAGTACAGGAATAACAATACCAGGAACTAACCCACCAATTGTTCCAGGTTTATCCGCTATCTTTAAAACATTATCAAAAAAGAAACTTTCAGGGTTTGAACCCCATTTCGTTCCGAATGAATAAATGGTGAATTTTATCGCCCACGCGACAATAACTGAATAATAAGTACAGATGACAAAGGCAATCAATAACTGCCACCAGCCAAGCCATTCTGCTTTTTTATTTAAACGGAATAGGGATAGTGGTGCTGAGCCACGAAATTTCTGACCGATAGTAAATTCTAATATCAATATGGGAATACCTGCTGTTAAAATCGCAAATAAATAGGGCAAGAAGAAGGCTCCTCCACCGTTTTCATAAGCAACTGCTGGAAATCTCCAGATATTTCCTAATCCAATTGCAGATCCGACGGCTGCCAAGATAAAACCATACCGTGATCCCCATTGCTGTCGTTGTTCCATAAGATGACCTCCGATTAATCACTCTTTTAAAAAGATTCAGATAACTTGTTTTTACATTCTATTAATATAGCGATTATTTTTTGAAATGTCAAACTATTATTAGGGATTTTGTCGAATTTAAGAAGCTTTTTGTTTCCATTTATGGAAGAGAGGAATATTAACTACAGCGCATTATGAAACAATGAATTTCTAATTTTAGTTTAAAGTTGGATGAGTAGATAATATTCTATTCTACTACCTTTATTGACAATGCAACTAATCCTGCCATGGTAAAAAGAAGAGAGATTAATCCCTCTTCTTTTTTATCATACTAATTTTGTTTGCTATATCTACCTGTACTACTTATTCATTGTATGCAGAAAGTCTCCCAACAGACTGTCTAAATCATTTTCTATATCTTCTTCTTTTTCTTCTTCTGCCTTTATTGATTGATTATGTGTTGCTTTACCCCAATCAAAATTGTCTAAATCGTCCATGCTATCTATCTCTTCGACAACAGCTGTTTCTTCCATTGAATGCAAATAATCATCTACATTAGATGTCGCCTTAAATTCGCTTGTGCTTTCTTCTTGTAAATACAAGGCCTCATTTATATCTAAAGAATTACTATTTAAGGATGCAAGCAAAGCAGTCGCACGAACTGGATCCATTAATAGTTGGTATATAATAGAGCCTAATAGGGCCTCAGAATGCTCGTGCTTTAACCAATTCCGCTGTGATTTACTTAATTTATGTGGGAGAGGAATCGTAATCGTTTCTCGTTCCTTCGAAAAAGACTGACCAACCCCTTGCAACACAAACTCAGCGATTTTACTAGAGAAATTCCTTCTTTCTATTTCCTTTAGCTTTTGTAAATGGTTTATAAGATGATCAGGGGTATCAGAAGGGACACGAAACGAAATTGCTTGTCCTCTCTTAATTCCATTTGAGCTTTTCATATAATCACCCTATTAATTTTTCACAGGTTCTTGTGGTGGTTTAGGCTTTTCCGTCTTTCTTACAAAATCAGTAATGAGCTTATAATAAGCATTGGCCATCATCCAAATACTCTCTTTCTCATCCTCAAAGAAATCAATATTATACCCATCTAAATTATTATTTAATGTTTTAATGTATTCTTTTAATACATTGGCTCCTCCACCAACAAAATAACAGATTTCAGTCTGGGAATTTTTCTGCCATACATTACGTAATAATCGATATTGTTTTTTCGCTAGTTCAAGTAGAATACGATCTGTAATATCATGAACACTGGTCCGGCTACCCTTAACCATAATATGATTCCGGTCATTTTTTCTCGTGATAATTTCCACTACATCACGACGACTGTCTAATTCAATGCCGTGTTTTGATCTAATTTCTTCTCTTATTGCCTCTAATGATTCCGATACGCCAAGATTAAATCCTTGTGCCTTATCATCATCGACATTTCGATTCTTAATAACAGCGATATCCGTAGATAATCCCCCGATATCCTGAATAATAATTCTTTTATCGATTAAATCTTTATTAATAATTTTTAGATTGTTATCCATTACAAGATTTATATAGGCTGCAAATCCCTCAGGGTAAATCTTTACCTCATTAAATTTAATATTTACTTTCAAGCCTTGGTATTTTGGTGTAACAAGAAACTCCACTTGATGGACAGAACCAACCAATTTAGATCGGTAACCAGCATCCTTTCCTTCTTTCACTTCACGTAGAGGAAGGCCAGTTCCAAGCGTATAATTTGCATCAATCACATTTTTCATTTTTGGAAAAGAATTCGAATTCTTCTCATTAACGGCATCTAATGCCAATGTAGCAAAAAGCATTACCAATGTTTGATCTTCTTCTGATTTAGCACTGCCGGGATCTAGTTCCGTTGCACTGGTACTCTTTGTTGCCAATTGACCAACGCGATAGATTGCATTATTTTCTTTTAATGCAGGGGAATGCACTTTGATATGTATTCCTTCTAGTGGATTTTTATTATCCAATTCTTCTATTCCTATCACAGGACGATCTTCTGTATCTCTTGCCACAATATTAGGAATATTCAATTCGTATTCTAATTCTCCAAAGATTGCCTTAATAGAGTCATTACCAACATCAACAGCCGCGATTCTAGAGCTCATCTTTTCATCATTCCTTTTCATTTAAATTGATATACTCTTAAACAATGGTGGATAAATCTCTTGTTTCTAACTTTAAGGCTATAAGAGATTACTAGATTAATCAATCACCTTAACCCAAAAAATATATAACTGTAAACATCTTGTAAACTACGGCTATTTGTATACGCGTTTGTAACCCCTGTACACAAACACGTATACATCTTGTTATTACTAAATGTATACATGATTGTTTACAAGTAAACGAGTTTGTGTACATGATGTTTACGTTTTGTATACATGTAAATATTTTTGTGTACAAATATTTTTTTTTAATGATTGATAAAATCCTCCCTTAGTTATGCAAAAAAAGCAGGTGGATAACAACCCCAACCTTCATCTTATTTTTGTTTTAAATAAAATGCGTCTACGTTTGGTTTAGCGTCTTCACTAATATAGATTAGAAAATGGTTAACGGATTTGTAACTAACAAAATAGCACCACTCTATCATTTTTAATAGAGGGTGCTATTATTTTCTCAGCTACTTATAATATGGTCTACCATGATGTATCTAAGTGAAGATATTTTATTAAAAATCTATCAACAGCAATCTATAATTTTACAAATATCCAAAAACCGGCGATGACAGACTCTAAAATTATTTACTGAAAGTCATCAAAATAATATTTATCATCAATTTTTTTAAACGCTACATACACATTCATATCATGACCTGAAGTGGTTCTTTCTATATAAACTGTATCTTCGGAATAAACACTTATTGTAAAGTCATAGTAACCACCCATTGGAGCCCCATCTATTGGTAACTCAGACAAGGGTTCATCAAAATAGGTCAACTCATCTACAGGATCAGCAAGTAAACTCTTTAAAAAGTGTTCATCTCTAATAGAAAATCCCATAAGCAGCATTTTAGTAGCCCCAATTAGATGGTCTTGCGGGAAAATCATGTCTCCTCCGAGTATCATCTGTTCTCGCTCTTCCAACTCCTGAATTGTTATAGTTTCTTTTGTGCTAACTAGCTCATTATAAAGATTATACAATTCTTCTGGCGTATCACTCCATAGATCTGTATTTTCCATACTGTTATTTCTTTCATTTATTGCAATATCATATGCCTGTGAGACATCTTTATAAATAGCTAATGATAACTCCCCTTGACTAACTCCCCAATAAAACAAGTGCCCTCCAGCAAGACTATATGCAGATACTGGACTCGTAGGGACTTCCCACCGTTTTGATCCTATCATATCCATAGCATACATTTTTCTATTTTCTGTATAAAAAATCGTATCATCTGAAATATTCGTAAATTCAATCGTACTTCCATTTTCCTTTGTAACAGCTGTTAAGTTTCGTTTATCCTCACCAATTCCATTAATATTCATTTTGTAATAATCATCTGCATTATGATAATAGAGCACATCACCATCTACTTGAAAGAATGATAGATTATAATGAGATTTTACTTCAGGTTCACTATCACTTTTCAAGTCATCTATGTACAATCGGTAATCATTGTCTTTTACTTTTGAGGACCAATACAATTTTCCTTCGTTAACATAAAAAGTCTGAATCCCCATAGCGATTTCCTTTAAACCTTCACCATTCGTATTGATGGTGTAAAGGGTATCAAGATTTTCTTCATAATCATAGGAAGTGAATAGAATTTGATCCTTATAAACAATTATCTTTGAAACAGGATAGGGGATTGGTAATTCCTCTTTGCTTTTACCGTCTACATCCATTTTATAGACAACTTCATTCTTAATATAATACACTCTATCATTTATGACATTAATAGAATCTATAATCCCCTCGTTTTCTATGTGATCAAGTACTTTTCCGTTAACTTCCAAATCAGAAACTTCCTCTTTCTGTGAGACAAGCAACCTTTCGGAGTCAGAATAGAAAACCAAGTCTTTGTATTCAGCTGCAATACCGCCATTTTGAATATTTCCACTTGTATTTCCCATATTTTCATATGAACTAATTTGTTTAGATTCATTATTAGATGATTGCTGCTCATTAATTTCTAAAACTTGATTTTGGACTTTTTCATCCTTTGTAGTTTCACTTATCTTCTCTTCATTGACTGAAGCGCAACCAAAAAGAAATAGAGAAAGAGTGACTATTAGTGCTTTCTTCATAGATGTTATTACTCCCTTTACTATCTAAATTTGCTAATACTATTTTTACCATTTTCATATAGGAGTACAGCTCTGTTGATATTCTAAGTAAAGTTAAAAATAATTCCGATACAATTGGCCTATTAGCTACGAAATATTATATTGGTATATTTTTCCGAAATCAACACTTTTTCTCAGTGCAAATTTAGTTCGTTAGTCATTAGAATATCCTTTTTAAAAAAGTATCTCTTTCAGTAGACTTATAACTTTACAAAAACAAACACTCTTGCAACAAAAATTTCTCTAATAAAAACAACACCATTCCGTTTAAACCGGAATAGTGCTGTATCAATTTTCAGTATAAATCTCATTTATTTGAGAAAAAGCTCGTCTTGATTTTACTAAGTAGCCCTATCCTTGGTATCAACCTTCTTTTTCATCTATCCATTTTTCTGCAAACTCTGGAAAATCAATAAATGGATTCCGGTTTCCTTGTAAGTCATAGATAGCAAGGTTTCGGTGTTTTTCATACAAAGACACCGGAAATTTCTGATGCCACTCTAGTAAAACCTTCAAATTCACCAGATTATTGTCAATTATTCCAGAGTAACAGGCCATAAAATAAAAGGTTGCTCTTGCAACAATTCCTTTTCCATATTCAGGCTCAAACTTCCCTTCATCTGCCTTACCACAGCCTTCCTGAATACCTAAAGTATGGCTTTCTGGAACATAGTCGTGGAAATCATCATAAGGGCTGTTTCCGCGGCGACTGTTGCATGCGGGATTACAGGCAAATAAATGATGCAAATCGCCTCTCATCGGCTGACGTTTATCAAACCAAGACTGAGGTACTACATGCTCACAATTTAACGTCACCTCAGCGGATAAACTATTAATATTTACACCTGTCTCTTTAAGAATACGAATATCCGCTTCTATGACAGCGAGCGGATCCATTTCCTTCCCTGAATAGATACTTTTTAGTTTCCCATTCTCATGGAGATCTACCCATGGATAAACATAGCGGTGAGGTGCGTAGCCTAACTTATTTTCATGTGTTTTTTCTAATAACTCATGGATATTTTTTCTATCAAAAGAGATATCCTTATAATACGTTTGTTTGATTTCTTTATCCCGATCTTCCTCATAATAAATACGGTTATTGCTGTACTCTAAATAGACTGCTTTTGCTATATCGAGTTCTTGTAGCAACATTTCTTGAATACCAATTTTCTGATCCTGAGTCATCAATTCAACTCCTTTAGGAATTTCCTTTATCTGTTCTACTACCTGATCTGGAATCAAACTTATTTTACGCTTCATTTTCTTCCCTCCTATAGGATTAAATGGAGGCAAATTCATGATGTTATTAACAGCGTAACAATTCTGAATATTATTTAATAGTAACTTTTGGATTATTTTGATTCTCGGAGAAAATTGGCATAAAATTGGATAACACAATCCCGATTGAACAAAAATAAAATTTTAAAGGGATAAACCTTTTTGGATCATCCCTTTTTTAGTTCCTATCTAATTTATGATACTAAAACTCATACTTTATTAAATTCATCTGGATCAGCAAACATCCGTTGGTCCTGATTGAGTCCATTAATTTTATTCATATCCTCTTTGGAAAGTTCAAAGTCAAAGACATCAGCATTTTCAGCAATACGGTGTGCCTTAACTGACTTTGGAATCGTCACTACTCCTGTTTGGATGTCCCAGCGAATGATAATTTGAGCCGTTGATTTATTGTATTTTTTTGCAATTCCAACCAAAGTTGGTTCTTCAAGCAGACCTCCCTGCATTAATGGGGACCAAGCTTCAAGCTGAATGCTATGTTTTTTACAAAAGTCATGCAATTCTCGTTGATTAAATCGGGGATGATATTCTACCTGGTTGACCATCGGTACAATTTCGTTATTTGCGATGACCTCTTCAAGGTGATGAACTTTAAAATTACTTACCCCAATGGCACGAACGCGTCCATCCTTATAGAGCTTCTCAAGCGCTCTCCATGTTTCTACGAATTTCCCTTGAGAAGGAAGTGGCCAGTGAATTAAATAAAGGTCCAAATAATCGAGCCCCAATTTCTTCATGCTAACGTCAAATGCTGCCAATGTTGCTTCATATCCTTGATCAGCATTCCAAACTTTTGTTGTAATAAATAGCTCCTCACGAGGAACATTTGATTCCGCAATAGCTTTTCCTACACCCTCTTCATTTTTATAAACAGCAGCCGTATCGATGCTTCGATAGCCGACCTCAAGAGCTGCTTTAACTGAATTTACAACTTCTTCTCCGTCCTTTACTAGAAAGACGCCTAAACCTAGCCAAGGCATTTCAACACCATTATGCAAAGTAGTAGTACTTTTAAGACTAGAAATCATCGATTCTCTCTCCTTACTAAGATAGTATTTACATCTTTACGTAATCTCTCCATTTATGAATAGGTTTCCAATTTAGTAGTTTTTTCGCCTTTTCATTGTTTAATAGCGGTGCAAATCCTGATAAATCTTTACGAAAATCCTTTACAGTGGGATAACAGGTTTCCATTAACTGTTTGCTGTCAATATCCATACTTGTTTCATCCGCCCCGATATTAAGAGCAACAGATCCAAGTCCGTCTGTTTCAACGGCTAATCGATATGCTGTCGCTGCATCTCGTGTATCAATATAACTCCACAAAATCGTTTTTCTCTGTTCGGGATTATGGATAAAGCCAGGGAAATTTTCATACTTTTCCGGAGAGATGACATTTCCTAAACGAAAAGATACTACCTGCATCCCCGTTCTACGGTGTATCATATCAGCTGTTTTCTCATTTACAATCTTCGACAATCCATAGCTCTCTTCCGGTAATTGTGGGTGCTCTTCATCAATTGGCACATATTGAGGTACTAAATCTTGCTTTGAAAAACAAATGCCATATGATGATTCACTTGAAGATATTACCGCCTTTTTAATTCCTAGATTACCAGCTGCCTCTAAAATGTTATATGTGGACATAACGTTATTTTCAAAGGTCACTTCATTTGGGTGGGAATATGCAACTGGAATTGCTGCAAGATGAACAACAGCATCGGCATCCGCTAATACTCCATATACTTCACCAAGATTTGTTAAGTCTGTTATCACTGTTCTACAAAGGGCTTCTTTTGGATACTTCCTATCGGCATTAATCACTTCATAACCATGATCTAAAAACTCTTTTATGACATCTCGACCAAGTAGACCACTTCCACCTGTTATGACTACTTTTTTCTTCATCTTCACCCCTCCAAATCTAACTAATAAGCAAACAAATTACATGATTCCTAAAAGGAAGTTTGCATTGAACTTTGTTTGTTTATTATATAAACTAATTATAGGTTAAACGTTTTCAATTTTCAAACAATAGATTTTAAGCTGGCCAAAAAAGTATCATACGGCTTAAACAATAAAGCTACCATAGGCATAATAGTTGAGGTTTTAAATTTTATATAATACTAATCTACACTATTCAAAACTCTGCTAGCGCTTTGCAGATCATTCACCAGCATCTTCAAGATTCCACTTAATCAATTAAAATTCTGCTTTATGTTGATTTCTGTATTACCTTATCGATAAATCGCATACATTCACCACCTGAATTTATACGATTTATCGATAAGCATCAACAACAAACAATTATTTGACGTACAAACTTACCCTTAGTAACTTCACACCGATCTACTATTTCAAAACCCACTTCATTAAGTATTCCATCAATATCTTCCGTCGTCACGACGACCATTTTTTTAGCAAAGTGACGTGCGCATTGAAGCATTTCAAATTTTTCCTCATTTGAAACGACTGAGCAAAGGTTATAAGGCATGTCTATAATGGCCACATCATACATTTCTGTTATATCTCTGATATCTCTTAAAAATACAGGTCCAGAAAGTCCAAAATGCGCGAGATTATTACGAATGCCTTTCATTACTAAAGGATTGTAATCACTACCTGTTATATTAACTCCCATAGATAAAGCCTCTACCAATACTGTCCCGATGCCACAGCATGGATCAATCACAGTAATACCTGTTAATTCTGGAACCGCAATATTCACTAATACTCTGGCTACTCTTGTTGTTAATGCAGTTGAATAGTTATGAGGCTTTTGTTGATGAATAAGCCAAATTCCCTGGTTTTCCGAATAGTACCCGAAATACCATTTTCCTTTTAACTTAGTAATGGCGAACACTACCTCAGGTTGATGAAGATTCGCTATACCTGGAATCAAGCATCCAACTTGTCTAGCGATCGATTTCCTTTCTTCAAACGCCATTTTATCTAGGGGATCTATGTCTCGATAATTGACGCCAATTACCTTATAAGTACTATTCAAGGCAGGCATTACCTCAACCTTTTGTACTAGATCTTCCAACGTATCACATTTAAATAGAACTTCTATTTTCTCTTTTATAAAAGGACTCCTACTTGGGTCTATATTCATCCTACTCTCTAATACAAAAGCATGTAAGTTAGAGCGGAATAGTGAACGGGCCTCCAATTTACATAAATGCTCTTCTTCTTCAGCATAATTGAATGTATATAAAAAGGTGTTTGGCACTAACCTATTTTGGCTCAAGTTCTTTCTCCTCCTTTTTTGGATAAGCCCTGAGCTGTTCCATTTTTTCACAAAAATCTCAAAACGCCATACTCTTAATTAGGAGTATGGCTACCTTGTTATTATACTACATTTTTTAAATGGGAGATTTGTTAAAGCCTTCTTCTTTTAGGTATTCACAAGCTTCCATATAGCTTGAAAAACTATTTTCTAGATTTGCTCCGGCATATATATTCCAAAACCCTTCTTCTTGAAGAAGGTGGAGCGTATTTTTTTCAGAATCAACCCATTTTTCTTCTGCCGCTGATTCTTCCTCCATCATCTTTTCTTCTAGTATATCGGGTACTAATGATTGAATAGATTTTACAATAATTTCTCTTAGTTCTTCCTTTGAAAAATCTCTAATATTCACCATACCTTTATCATCTGTATCATACTCATTTAGTTTATCCGCATATACAAATCCATTGCCATTGGGATGTAAGTGATACACTACATTCTTTTTGTCACTTCCACTTTCCATATAATGAAAATTGACACGTTTTAATGAAACATTCTTTCGTTCCAATTGAGGGAACGATTCTATGATTTTTAGTTTATCTTCAAATGATAACATATTTGCCTCCATGTTTTTGGTTATTATGTTGTTATTATAAGACCTCATTTACTTATGATACGGTTCACCGTGACAAGACTAACGGTAAACCAGAGATTAAATGTTGATACTTAATGTCTAAGTATCAAGAAAAAGGCAACATCTATTCTTTTAGACACCGCCTTAGTAATTATTGATAAAAAGATCTATTTATGAAATCATCACTTCTATTATTTGAAAGTTTATATTCAATTTCTCGTTTTATATTTTCGATACTAAGATTATCTAGTAATGAATTCGTTAGTGCTTTTGCAATTAATTCTGCCTTTTCTTCAGTTGATAATAACGATTCTTTAAAAATGCTGAGTTTGTCATCATAATAATATTGAAGAGTATTTTTCCACCCATTATCTAAGTTATCAGTAGTCAATTCTATAATATTAACATCATTGATATTCCCATTTTTAAATTCTAACTTAAATAGATATGGATTATGGAGCCCCTGGTATTCAGTTAAATCCATAAGGAGTTCACATTCCCTTAAATCCAAACTAAAGTCATTAAGAAAATCACGAATAGAGTCTAATATTTCAACTAGATATTCAAAAGGATTAAAAGTTCCTCTTGAAACAATTAAGACTTTTTTAGTCCACTTGTTGTTTAATTTTCCAATTATCACTCTAAAACTAACACTTGTAAAAGAGTGAACTTGGGGGCAGCATAAATCTGCAGTTATAAAACGCAACTCGGCAAATTTATTCATAGCTAACCCTCCTTAAATAATTTTTAATTTATTAAATCTATAATATTTTTGTAGGTTTTAAAATGAATTTTAGCCACTTTCTCTAAAGACTTTATCCCACTTTCTCTTCCAATAGCTACACCAGTATCTACAACTGATTTCCCAGATCCCAAAGGTATTTTTATATTTAAATCTTTCTCAATCCTTTTAATTTCTTCTAAAAAAGTTGCTCTAGCCAATATCGAAGCCGCTGCAACTGCAATATCACTTTCAGCTTTATGAAATTGAACCAACTGTATTTTTTTCCCCTTTTTCAATAAGGCATTTTCAATTACCTTTTCATCGCCAAATTTATCAGCAACTGCGAGTTTAGATTCATGTCCATCAAGAATATTCTCAATGGCTCTTGCGTGGCTCCAACCGAGTAAATTATTAACATTTTTTATATTTGAATATAACTCATTATATTTTTTAGGTCCAATTTTGACAATAGAATGAGCACCTATTTTCTTAATTTCTGAGGCTAAATTAATAATTTTATTATTACTAATTTTTTTAGAATCAGTTACACCTAAATCTCTAAGAGTATTCTCATCTTCTTTAGAGTATAAAAAGAATCCCGCTGTAACTAAAGGACCAAAAAAATCACCCTTACCAGATTCATCAGTACCTATCCTTGGTAATGTTTTAGATGTTTGTTGTTCATCGGAAGCGGTCTTATTGTCTTCTTGGGATGTTTTTTTATTAAAATAAACACTAATCTTATCATACCACTCTTTTGCTTCCTTCCCCTGAAACAAAACTTTTCCTGATTTGTATATAGATATAACTACAGCTTCATTTCTAAAAATAATAGAGTTAGAATTGGCAGTACTGCTTAATAACTGTTCTTTCAAGTATATTTTTAAATCATTTAATTCAGTAGCAGAAAATGTCAAAACCTCATTACTCATTATTTTCACCCCAATTCAAATTCATTATAGGCGACTCTCATCAATGCAACTAAATCATTATGCACGGAAATCGCCCCTTCTAACGTTCTAATTGACCTTCCACCACTTGGAGGACCACTATGGGAATAAATATTTCTATCATCACTCATACGTCTCAACATTTCTTTAATTAATGTTTCCTGCTTGTCCTTTGTTGATTTATCACCTGATAATGCATTATACAGATTTTCAGAAATATCCCGAGTATCTGGATTATAGAGAAGTCCAAAATTCCAGTTTTTACTCATAACTTGACCTTGAGTAAAAACTCCCAATTTTATAAGTAGCTTTTTAACAAAACCTTCAAAGGCTCTTAATGTCCCATTAATATAAATGGAGTAATCCTTTACAGGTAATTCAGATTGCAAAAGGAATTCCGTTGCTTCTATTCTTTCTTGGTCATTTGTGTATAGAAAGTTAAAACAAGCACCAAGAGAATCCCTTATAGCTCTTGAAGCATGTAACTGATCATCTTTTGTTACAACTGTTAAAACATCAACCTCTTCTTTAGATTGGACAGCTACATTTGCAATTGATGTACTAAAAACACTATCCAAATTAGTACTTATAATTTCAAGGATATTCGTCCATAGGTCAGAGTTTTGTCCATGAACAACTAATTTACTACTTTCGTATTGTGTTAAAGTAATTTTATAATCAAATTTATCGGATAACTTAAGTTGATAATAAATATATGGATTAGGTTTATCTATTTTTACTGACTCAAAATTATAATTTTCTTCCTCACTTATAATTGAATTAAGGAAAGAGTCAAAATTATCCTTTGGTACTTTATAAACTAGGGTAATTTGCTTTTTATCATCTTCTGTTACTTCTGCAAAACTACAATGTTCATCCCAAACACCTTCTATAAACTCTTTAGCCTCACTTTTTCCCTGAATATTAACTTTACCAGAATTATAAATGCATAACTTTCCTCCGTTAGGAGAAATAAAGTCGTAACCATGTCCATTTTTCATTTCTTCAACTGTAAATGAATAACTCGCTAAGATTTCTTTTATAGTATCAAACTTATCTCTTTTAATCTCCAAACTAAACGCACACCTTTCAAACTATTATAAATATTATGCCCTATTTTATAGATTTTAATATCTAGTAAAAAAATTGGGTATACAAACCCTTAAGCTGCTTACTTGTATCATAACACTTTTCAAAAAAATGTTAAAATTATCAAATAGTTTCCCCTGTTAATTACATAAATCACTTTAACATTTTTAAAGGGAGTACAGATTTACCCCCTTCAAATTTACTTATTATATTATTTCTTAATTCGAAACTAGAAAAATAGTTTTCATTTTTAAATTAGTCCCTTTTCTTTTAGTGATGTGAAATTTTCTGGACAAACTATCAAATGGTCTAATACATCTATTCCAATTATTTTCCCAGCTTCCACAAGTCTCTTAGTTACCTCTATATCCTCTTTACTAGGAGACGAGTCTCCACTGGGGTGATTATGAGCTACTATTACGGACGCTGAGTTTGAGAGGATTGCAGGCTTAAGGACCTCCCTTGGGTGTACTATACTTGCATTTAAGCTTCCTATATGACAGACATTAATGGCGGTAGGTTGGTTCTTCGTATCTAAACACACTACTATAAAGTACTCACGATCTACCTCAACAAGAAATTGTTTTAGTAGTTTATATGCATCCTCTGGAGACCTAACATTTCTATCTGGATAAAGAAAGCTATTCTCTTTAACTAGCTTTAGGGTAACAATATTCACTCTTTTAGCGGGATGCCTTTGTAATTGATCTACTTCCAATAACCTTAATTGTTCATTTTTGGGCACTAAGTAATTTTTCATCTATTATTCCTCCATATTATGAATTTATTTTTGATACAAAACTAAAGTAAAATTAAAAGAGGACGGATCTTCATTTGAAGATTCGCCCTCTTTTTCACCTAATATATGATTACTTGATTTTCTATCAAAGTGTAATATTATCGATTCAATTTCTCTTTCTTTATTAACGGTTATTCGCTCAACTACCATATTTAGAATTGTTTTCTTCTTATCATAGGTAGCATTCCGAATAATCTCGTTAAAGTTATTTATTAATTTTTTTACAACCTGATAATCAACTGGTTCCGAGTTATTTAATCTGAGCTTGGTTTGTATAGATTCTTTAAGTTTGACTTTGTTTTGAATTTCTTCAGAAATTGATGCAAGTCTTTGGGATAAGTCTTCTTTTGATATCATACTATCCTCAAATAGTTCAAACCATTTACTTTTTTTATTATCATATGCACAGATTTCTTTTTCAATTTGCTGCATTTGATCCTCTAATGGCTTTATCGTACTTTTCCTTTTCTCGTTAATATTATTTACAATGTCCCCTAGAATACTTTCGTTTAATAAGCTAAATTGGATCTTATCAAAGACGAATTGTTCTACTTCGTCCGCTTTCACGCTATTCGATCTGCAAGCTGCCGTTCCCTTGTTTCTCCATGCCCCACATTGATAATATCTGTAGATCAAATGACCCCCATCTTTATGTTTTTTCTTTACTCTTCCAGCAACCATAGACGATCCACACATTGGGCATTTTAATAGACCTGTTAGAGGATAAGACCCACTATATACTCGATTTGGTTTATTTGATCTTTGATTATAAAGTTTTTGAACCTTTTCCCATAATTCTACTGATATAATTGCATCGTGCTCTCCATCTACAATAATTGGATTCTTATTTATTCCCTTTCTTCTCTTCTCACTCCAATTCTCTCTACGATTAAATCTAATCTTGCCTATATATAGGGGATTCATTAATATTTCTTTTACTGCATTTATAGAAAATAAGTTGCCCTTCTTTGATTTATAGCCCAGTTTATTAATGTGATTTGTTAAGCTCTTCAATCCTCTTCCTTCCGAATATAACTGAAATATTTCTCTAACAATAAATGCTTCCTCTTCAACTATCTCTAACCTCGTCTTATTTTCGTCTATTTCACTTTTAACACTTGCATAACCTAATACTTGCCCACCATTCCATTTTCCAGACCTTGCCCTTTGTTTCATACCCATTTTAACATTATCTACTATAGTTCCTCTTTCAAACTCACCGATTGATCCTAATAGACTCATCATAAGCTTCCCTATATGAGTTGAAGTGTCAAATGGTTCTGTACAGCTCCTAAATGCAATATTATTTTTGTTTAACACTTCTACAATATTCAATAAATCTAACTGGTTTCTTGCTAATCTATTAGTCTTCCATACCCATACTTCTTCAAACTTTCCCTCATTTGCATCTTTAAGAAGTTGCTGTAAATGTAACCTATTTTTAATTGATTTCCCGCTTATTCCACGATCAATGTACTGATAAACAACCTTCCTTCCCTCTTGTTCACACTTTCGTGTAATAGTTTCAATCTGAGCATCAATCGAGAAACCTTCTTCTGCCTGTTCTGCTGTTGAAACTCTTGCATAGAGACTAACAGGGATCATGAATCTTCCACCTCCACATCAATAAAAAGCTCTTGATATAAAAGTTCACTTAACAAATCAATTAGAATTATATATATACTTTTCCCATCAAACTCATTCATTCTTATCCCCCAAAATATTCAAAGTAATATTTAAGGAATACATGCATATCAAGGCTTATTCATTTTACTCAAAGGTATAATATATATTTTTAATGCTTAATAATACCTTATTAATATTCCTGCGTATGCATGCTCCTTATAGTCTAGTCGTAGCCAAATGTAGATATGAAGTAGAAATTATTTTCCATATAAATCTACAGTTCAATCAGAATAAACCCAGTAATTTAGGTAATTCCAGTCAATTACGTAGACAAAGTAGTCATTTTCTTATTAAACTTCTTTATATTACTCATTCTCTCTTTCTAGTTTCTTTAAAGTTATTCCGATGTAGCCATCTAGTGGTGTGGATTTCCTATATCTAAATTTTGCCTGTGTGATCGGTAGCTTCTTTATTTCATTGAAAAAATCTTTCTTGACTAATATGTTTTGGCAGTTATCTCTACAATAAGTAATATAAGCTGTATAAAGATCTCTCTTATGAACCCTACATTGTTCGTCACTAGGATCTAATCGGCACATTACATTTACAAAGTCATTTATATTACTCATTTCATTTTTATACTGATTCTTAAATTCGATAGAATCACTACACTCTGTAAAGATAAAATTATTGCTTATTAATCGATGTAAGCCCTCAATCGCCCACTGAACGATGTAGTCCTTTTCTGCAATAAGCTTTTCCTTCAATTTATAGTCTCTATTGTGTTCGGGGATCATATTGTTAAAAATTACAAATAAGATTCTATCAGTAAAGGCGGAAGTTTTGTCCAAAGTCTGAATTTGAGGCATGGTGTTTCCAGCCACGACAATCTTAGCTCTATTAATGAAATTTATAGCTTCCTTGTATTTAACGTCGGCTCTAACTCTATCATTCCCCGTTAATGACTTTAACGTATTTATATTCTTTAAAGCTCCATCGTTAATTTCACCACAAACATTTAGCTTCTTCTTAAATAAATCTGCTAAAGAGAACCTTCCACTTAATTCATGGAGGGGTACATTACTTGTATAATCCTCACCAATTATCACTGTTAATAACTCAAGAATAGTACTTTTGCCTGTATGAGGCTCCCCAATAAATGCGAACCACCTTTTGGCATTTGTGTAGTTACCTATGATATATCCTATTATCTCTTGTATTTGATCACTCTTGTCCATGTCACCCTCTGTACACTGACTGATGAAATTATGGAAATTCTCCCCTTTTCTTCTTTTTTTACTGTAATTAGCATTAATAAAACTCGTGGAAAAATAACTTGGTGAATGCTTTAATATCTGTTTAGTTTTAACGTCTAGCACACAATCCTTAAAATTTATCAGGTTGGGAAATGGATCAAAGTCATCTTCAGTCACTTGTATTTCTGCATTACTTTTTAAGCGGTCGATAATATCATCTACTCTATTCTTTGATAATAATGACTCGATTTTAGAATCCCAACCACTTCGTACAAGAGTTCTAATCTCATAATCTTTGAGTTCAAAGAAACACCCCTTATATTCACTATAATAATAAAGGTTTCCCTTTAAGCACTTTAATTGATGCCTCTCTAACAGCATTTTAGAAACATCATATTCAATATTGGTGGTTTTATTTTTTGATTCACTAATACTTTTATTTTTTGATTCACTAATACTTTTATTTTCCTCAGTTTTAACTGGCTCAACAGAACATGGGATTTTTGGATTCTCATCAACTTTGAGTACTATTTTACATTCCTCAATTAGTTCCTCATCAACTAACAAAGAGGGCATATGACCTTCCTGTAAATTGAAGTTGGTATCATCATCCCCGATGTGATCTTCATCAATGTTATGGGCTTTG
Organism: Niallia sp.; assembly: GCF_031978665.1. NCBI lineage: Bacteria > Bacillati > Bacillota > Bacilli > Caryophanales > Bacillaceae > Niallia > Niallia sp. Next base: position 107,803 of record NZ_DALZDK010000007.1, read on the forward strand.
ATATCCTTATCTGGAACTGAAGAGGATTCTACTAAATTCTCTTCTTCATCACCAAAATAATTGATTCTAATTACTAGAGGACCATCTAATTCCTCAATATCTATTTCTTTTTCTTGTTGTTGAGGAAACTCAGTTGAATTATTCAGGCTATTCGGATAAGTTTTCATCATCTTCTACTTCCCCTGCATTAAATAAGTTAGGAAAGTGTTGAGAAACATAACTCATTGCAAAAAACCTTAACTTATCTTTTGATTCCTCTTTGCTTGCTATAAATTGTGCCAGTTTTCCACTCAACCTATTGTCATATATTATTAACTGTGCGTTCATATTATCTTCAATGAATGTCAATAATACCTCTTCTTTATTATCTTGAGGATCAGCTGTGGAATGCGTTATATTACTAGATCCTTCCTTAATATGAAGAAATATCTCATCATCCAGCCTGCTATCTATAAACACAGAAATTGGTTCATTTTTTTTGTTATCCTCTGCTGTCTTACTACTAAATGTACTATTACCAAAATGGCCATTACATGTTCCTTTACCATCCAACACATAAAATATTATTACTGCTCTAGTCTTCAAAAAACTGTTACCAAATGAAACTAAAAATTTTCCATCATAGCTAGATATATATTGGATTTCTTGATTACCTTTTTTCATTTTTTTCAATAACTTTCTTTCATCTTCAGTAAAATTTAATTCCTGTAATTGCATTAAAATCCCTCCACTGCTTTAATATTTGCTACCTGTCCAAGATAACAGTGCATATAAAGGGATAAGTTTTTTGAATATTTAATAAACGCACCCTAAAAGCTTATAAAAAAAGAGCTGCTCGTTTATCTTTTACGAGCAGCTCTTTAAATTAGTTAATATTTTTTTAACCAAAAAAGTAATCTTTTTTTGATTATACTCCTATTCTAAATATAACTTTTCTCCATTTTTAATAAAATCAAACGATTCATATTCTAAGTAATCATATAATGCTTCTTTCCTTTTGAGAATAAATTGGAAGCAATCATCAGTAACTTCCTTACTTAGTTTTTCTCGAATATCCTTAATTTTGCTTGTTTTCTTATATAATTCAAAAAATATACTAGAATATTTATAACTATTTTTATTGAATCTTAATAAACTATCCATCTCTAGGTCAGAAACTCTGTAACATTGGACACTTTGTAGAATTTTATACACATATAAAGCCTTTTTAAGGATCCCTAATCTCCTTGCTACATCCTTATCAATCTCTGTACTTTTTACAGTTAAAACACCATGCGGAGCATTAATTTTCTCCTTAAGAAACATAGTTAAAAGCGGGATATATAAAAAATTTTGTTTAAATAACAGATTATAGCCTACTTTGCTTTTTAATAAAATTGATTCATTTTTGTCATTAATCAATTGCTCAGCTAAGTATAACTTAAGAGGTATATCCTCAATCAATGTGATTGAAGATAATGCTTTAAAATATTTTTTTCTATCCTTTTTGGAAAGCTTTTCAATCCTCTCAATAGATATGATAGAAATTAATTTTAACAAATAAAATATATTTGTTTCCCTTTCAATTTCCAAAAGATCTCTTGTAGGATTTATTTCTCTTCCAAATCCTTTCAGCAAATTCGTATACTGCTTATAGTGTATTATTAAGTCCTCGAGTAATATCTCAGGCACAGTATCTTTATCCCAATAACGTGGCTTTATAGGTTTTTTTTTGTTCACATAGTTCATGAAGTACAGTCTAAATAGTGTATTGCTTCTTTCTGAGAATGGATATAGAGTAACAGGCATAGATTCTCTACTGCCTTCGTCAAAGTCTTCAATTAATATCGCCTTATCATCTTTAAGTCTATTATCTTCCTTTTTTAAAGTCTCGATAAAATAATGCTTAAAGTCTTCCGATTGGCTAAAATCAACATTATTCAGAACATTCTCTAATATTTCACCAAATGATGAATCCAAGAGTGGCTCATCTGGAAACTCTCTTACTAAGTCAATTTCAGCTTTTACAATATTAACTGATTCCTCAAGTATTAAGTGCAGAACGTACTTCTTTATTATATCTCCATAAACAGTTTCATCTAATTCAAAAAATTTAGCGAACTCCTTGAACTTTTCCCCTAGGTCTATTGCTTTAAAAATATTTTCATAGTTTATTTCATCTATACCACTAAATTGAAATCCTAATTCACTATATAATTCCTCTTTTAATTTCTTGGTTAATTTAGGCATTCTTTTACACCTCATTAAACATCAGATATTACAAATATACTTTTAACTAAATTACTAATGCAAATAAAGTTTCTTCACACTGATAAAACTATGAGAAAAGGTGAAAAAGAACCCTTATTAATTAATGCAAAACAACAATAATCTAAAAAGGGTAAAAGGCGGTGCAAATAATGTTTGAGATGCAAAATGATATCTTGACTATTGAAGAATTGATGGAAGCACTTTATATTGGAAGGAATTATGCTTATAAATTGCTGAACAGCGGAGAAATAAAAGGATTTAGAGTAGGAAGATCATGGAGAATACCCAGAACATCGTTAGAAGAATTTATAATTAGTAAATGTAAACAAGAACTCACTTAGTTAATTCTAAGTGAGTTTTGTATGTAATCATTTATGTTCCTATCTCCTAAAATGATTGCCTGTCGGAATAGGTATCAATTATATGAATGCCTATTAGAAATATTTACCAAAATGGGTATTTTGAATTATTTTCTATACGTATAAGCTATCTTTATATAAAAAAAAGAGAGAGTAACTTAACATAACATCATGTTTATTTTCTAATCACAATTGGAAAACTGGATAATAGTAAATATTCTTTACCTGTTTATCAGAGAAATAATAATAACGATAATAATAAGAAATCAAGGATTTAATATTTAATTTAATTAGGTACACTATAAAAAAACAACAACTTTTTCGACTAAACTTTAATAATTTTAAAAAAAATCATTTCCACAATCTATATCTTCTATTAAAATAGAATTAAGGTATTTAATTCATTAATGGGAGTGATGGATATGGAACAATACAAATTTAATGAAGAACATAATCAAATGATTGTTAATGCTATCGTAGAAGGCTATCGAGAATATATTGACCATCGTAAGGATAGAAGAGAAAAAATGAAGATTAGCTCCGCTTTTGCATGGACCAAGGGAAATTTTATTGAAAGTAAGGTAGCGGAGGAATGTACTAATCATGGATTTACCTATAAGAAGTCAAAAGCTGGATTAACTTGGGATTATCTTCAATTTATCCATGGCGAGTCTAAGATTCTTTTCCTTATAAAGAATGCTGCTTATTTTAATGAAGAATGTTTCTCACAGGCTAAATTACCTACTAATAATCAACGAATTGGTCGACGACGTACTTATCTTCATGAGCTATCTAAAATAAATAAAGAATTAATATTTCCATCTCTTCAAGAGACAATAAAAGATAAGTTAATCGAACATCATGAACAACTCTCATTCTTAGTTCCAGAAAATCTAATTAAAGATGAGCTTGAACATTTCAAGTCATCTTATAATGAATTCCATATTCTCACATATTCACTTGATGATGCATACCAAATATCAGAAATTAAGCACTATCTTCCTAACCCAGAAGATAATATAGCTTATTTAGTTGAAAACCTATCTAGTTATATTACTGGAGCAGACTTGACCGACGAGGACCGAGAAATAGTTGCTCCAGAATCGAATGATGACCTCATTGATCCAGCAGCATTTGACATAGGAATACTTGAAGAAGAACAACAAAATGAATAAAAAAAGCTATTTGTTTTAGTTAGATAAGGAGGGAGAGCAGCATGTTTGTTGGTGAAAATCTAACTAATCTTCGTATCATGCATGGCTATTCTAGAAAACAGCTCTCTGATTTGATAGGAGTAACCGAACAAGCAGTTTGGCAATATGAAAACAATTATACTTCACCGAAAATGGAAATTGTTAATCAATTAAAACGAATTTTCAACGTAAAAAGTAAGTATTTCTACACTAAGGACATTCTAAATCGTAGTACGATACCTGGCAATGTCCAAGTAATGAATATTGCTTATCGTTCAAAAATTATGAATGTCATATCAAAAACACAGGCTGAAGCTAAGCATATTGAATACTTGGATACATTTATAAATAATTTAACCACTAGAGTAAAGTACCCTTCTATGAAAATTATAAAATTAAGGGATGAAGTTATAGAATACTTAAATAACTCTAATGACAGTCGATTAACTCAAATAAATAAAGTAGCAGAGTTAGCTCGGAAACGTCTGGATTTTAGAAAAGATACGAATGATGATTTGATGTTCCTTATCGAGAAGAGCGGAGTATTTGTTTTTGAAAAAGCAATTGGTGAGGAAATAGATGCATACAGTTTGTGGACCCAATATGAACGTCCTTATATTATATTAGGCAATATGAAACGTTCGGCAGTACGAAGGAACTTTGATATTGCACATGAACTAGGTCATTTACTACTTCACTATCGTTTAGAGTTCACCAGCTTAGATCGGAAAGAACACAAGATTATTGAAAACGAGGCAAATACTTTTGCAGGTACATTTCTGTTACCTGAAGATGAGTTTGTAAGTGATATGAAAAATATTCTACATGTTACAAATCCAGATGCTTATATCGATTTAAAAAAGAAGTGGAACACATCCTTGCAAGTACTAGGATATAGAGCTGCTAATCTGGGAATTATTGATTCAAAAAGTCATCGGAATTTTTATGCAGCACTCCATAGAAAAGGCTATTTAAAAACAGAACCACTTGATGAATTAATTCCTCTTCAGAAACCGATGAAAATAAAATCAATAATTGACCTTGTATCTAAAAAGGGGCTTGTTGACATTCATCAAATGATTGAAAATGAATGGAAGGTAGACATTTCCTTTTTTTATCGGATGACAGGTATTGACTCAACATTTTTTGAAAAGTACTTGGCAAAAAAACAAGATTTTGGACTTGAGAATATTACTGATTTATCTTTACGTATTTCTAATAAAGACAAGTCAATTTAATACGATGTATAATAAAACCCACTTAACAAGTGGGTTTTTATGTGATCCTCTATGTTCCTACCTCTCATGAGGATTGCCTATCGGCATAGGCATCAAAACTATAATATATATTTAATTATTTCAATACTACTTTTGGAAATATGTCTTTTAAAAATATAAGTTAGCCTATCCAAAGACATACCTGTTTAATATAGCACATAAGGTATCCTCGCACCCGTACCTAAGCTTAGGTTTTATTGAATTACACATTACCAAGGCTCACTGAGCTTGTTTACAATATCACTACGTGATAATACAGATGCACATCGTTCCCATAAATGTGCAGCAGGATCTAAGGTCTCACGATACTTCACAGTAAAAGCATCCTGAGCCTTTTTTCTTTCGTGAATATATTCGTTCATTCGACCTTTAAGTTCTGCTTCATCTTCAATCCATTCATCATCGATAGTGTCAGGGAGGGACCCGAAAATGTCATATGTATCACGTAAGCGTTCAGACAAAACGTTGTAAACTTTCTCATCCTGAGTTTCACTGTAGACAAGATTAAGCATATCGACAAATTTACGAGTCTGACCGAATCTCTTGATTCTGCCCAATCGTTGTTCAAGCCGAGACGGATTCCAAGGAAGATCAATATTAATTAGTGTCCCTAAGGTTTGAAGGTTCAACCCTTCGCAAGCTGCATCAGTTGCAACTACTATACGGATCTCACGGGTTCTAACAGCAGTTTTTATCACTTCCCTTTCTACACTGTTAAACTGCATACCTCGAAAAAGACCACTTTTACCAGCACCAGCATAAAGTGCCACAACTTCATCTTTGATATATTTGGCCAACTCTTTTGCAATCCATTCTGCAGTGTCATAATACTGGCTGAAGATAATACAGCCATGCTCAAGCCAGGTCTTTCCATCAGTCCTAAATTCTGTTAAGAACCACTTCACTGTATTAAATTTAGAATCTACCGCTTCAGCCCGTGAAAGTTGGGTCTCTATTTCTTTGAGGCAGGCCACTTCTGCAGGAGTCATTTCAGAAAGGATGTGTTCTGCCTCCTCAATGTGATCCTCTTCCTCATTTGGTATAGAGTGCTTTAACATTTTCTTTGCCGTTTTCAAACCAGATGCAAAACTTGAACAAATACGCTGAAGCATCAAGGATTTCATGAAGCCACCAGCTTTGGTTCTAGATTGAAGCAACTTACTAAACTCTTCGGCTTTTTCATACGCAACCTGAAAGGGTGTATTTGTTGGTATCCCTAAGCCTACAAATCGAGATTGGTACTGGGTAAGATTTTGAGTTGCAGGATGCGTATTAACCCCGACTTTTTCTAGCAAACCGTCGTCCTCAAGCTGTTTTCTTTTCCTTAAAACTGTATGTCGCAAAACGGGATTGTTTTCTTTAAAAAAATTTGGATCCAGACATTCCGAAAGCCAAATATTCTGAATCATATAACCTAAGTCTTCATATCGGTGTGGGCAAAAGAATGACTGGGTGTTAATTGCCATATAATCCCGAATCTGCTGAACAATATGATGTTCATTAGCAGGAGGCAGTGGGTTACTTAACCAATCCCACGCCTCTTGTTCTGAGTTGACTTGACTTTTTCCAGTTACCATTGGAATTGCTTGCTCATGATTTCGCCAAGGGGATAATGGATCTCCAAGGACGAAGTCTACCCCACTGTTCAAGATACCCAAAAGGTCCCAGAGTTCCCGAACATCAGTCTGTATTGGAGTAGCAGTACCAAGTATTAGATGTTGTGTACGTTTTCCGATTTGCTGCATAAAAGCCAGAAGATTGTTGGGTTCAGATGACCTAGCACCAAGTCCTCCTCTTGCTCTTGCTTTATGAGCCTCATCTAAAATCACTGTCCCAAATCGATTTTTAAGGAGCAAGGCTGCTTCTTTTACAAAGTCAGGACCTTCTCTCTGGTGCATGATTAATCCAGTTGATATGATGGCGATTTTATAAGGACATTTTCTTATTGAAGATGCATCCCCTCGTGGGGATAAAATTTGACCTTCAACACCAACCCATACTTTTTTCTGAGAAGACCAGACAGCGGTTGGAATTCCAAGCTTATCCATCATTTCAACCTGCCATTGTATCGTTAACGTAGACGGAGCAAGAATGAGTATCGGACCATCCTCAAGAAGTGCGCTAACTAGAGCACTAGTTGCCATTGAAAGTGTTTTACCAACCCCGACTTCATCGGCCAGCAGCAAGCGTGCTTTTCCATATGCTTCTCGGTGTTCCAAAAACATAGTAACAAAGGAACGTTGCCAAGGTTGCAATTGTTCTCCTCCTCGATATATCGGAGCTTCTGCCATTGCAGCAGCCGGTACTTCATTAGGATTCAAAACTTCTATGGTAACCTCCCGACGATTGGCGACCCGATGAATCTCTGCCAAAATGGCTTCCGGCAATGGAACACCATCGTTCCATAAAGCCCAGAACTCTTTCTCTACCCAATCAGCACTTTCCTCATCGTCATCCTGCCAAACCAATTCATAGTTATGGGAAAAGGCACTTTTTGATTCGTTCACAGATCCAATAAATGATTTACGGCTACCATCTTGATAGTGTATGGATCCAGCTTTACCATGTAAAAAGAGACGCTCACGAGGCACGATTCGAATTTCCACATTCCCCGACCGGAGCAACTGATCAAGAATCTGATAACGCTCTTTTTTCAAGAGAGCTTCTGCCTCTACATCCACTTCATTCCAACGTTCTTTAAGAGCTGTGTTCCTACTTGTTGCCACCTGAAAGTCTGCCAAATCCAATTCAGAATTACAAATAATCTTTACTTCTGGAATCTTTGCTATCTCCTCACCTACCAACTCAAAAATAGAACTCCGGAAATATCCTGCTATCCGGAAATACTTTGATGCACCTTTCAGAGATTCAGCAAGAAACTCAGTATCCAGCCTTACTGTTCGAGACGAAAAACGCTTTAACGTCATAAGCTATAACCTCTGGTTCCTTATAGATTCCGCTAGTATTCGTGCACTACTTGCTTCAACATCAGGTTTAAATGTTTTAGTGCCTTTTATACCTTCACGTTTTTCTGCCAGATAGTCTGCCATTTTTGCCAACAGTGATTTGCTAGGAAGATAGTTAGGGCAGTTTTCCATCAAGTGCAATAACACATCCTCTATTTCCACATCTTTAGTGATTTCAAAGATTGCATAGAGTAAGGATCGAAGTGGTGTGCCCGCAATTTCTGCATCCCCTGACATCATAGATCCTTTAAACTCCGTTGATAGTTTCAAACGCGCTGAATTAGCTTTGGAGCTATCACTCATTAACTGTTCAAAGTGGTGAACCTTGAATGCTTTTGCGAAGTTCTGATAATTATCCAGTGTCTTTGCACCCTGATGTTCCATCTCAGCCATTTTCAAGTAGAATCGTTCCACAGCTTGAAGTTTCTGCCATTCCCCTTTTTCAAATCCCACGGGAACAAGGAACTGAACGGCAGTTTGGACTGCAAAATCTATTAGTTCATCAACAAAAGTTTTTTTGCCTTTTTGACGAGGTGCCTCAGACTCTGAAACCATATCCTTACCGTCAATGTGAGAGTATGCTGTCAGTACTTTTAAAGCAGCAGCATAACCAGCCATTTGTAAGTCTGCATCGGTATAAAGCCCTTCAGAACCTTGAGCTCGTACTTTTCTATCCAATCCAATTAAAGACTCGACCTGCTCTTTAACTGCATCCTCAATCTCCCAGCCAAGATCATCACGGAAGGTTTCCAGCTCTTGATGGCGCTTACGGAGAACAAGAATAATGGTTCCCCTTACATTAGCCCCACCTCTAATTGCAGAATCCGTTTCTGTTACTACGTACCATGCAGCAGTTACTTGCAAGCCACTGGCCCAAATGATATTTGCCATGTCAGCCCAAATAGATCCGCTCTGATGGGTAAACATTAAAATTTGAATGCCATTATCTGGCATCTTTTGAGTCATCTTACGGTAAGCAGCCACCATTCCTTGACGAAAGCCCTCATCCTCTCCTTTAATGGCTAACGAACGTCGGCTATCCCAACTCCAGTGAGCAAATTCCTTAGGGGGATTCTTTCGCAGCCAGGCAATAAAGAACTCGGTTATTTCTTCATATTTGACTGCATCTCCGTACGGTGGATCTGTAACATAAATATCGTTTTCTACCTCTAATTCTTGGGCAGGGTGTGAATTGACCACTTTATTAAAGTCACATGGAAATGATTTAAAGTTATCAGATGTAAAAAACTCTTCCAGCCATTCACTTCCTCGGCATCCATAGCTATTGAAGGTGTTTAAGGCTTGGTTATAGAAAACATTTTGAGTTTTTCCTACTCGGCCTGGTCCAGGGTTCGAACTCCACCGACACAATTTAGCATTATAGTCAAGAAAGCGCCCAAACTGAGGATATTCAAATGCTTCTAATGATTTACGGAATAAAGCACCAACCAACAACTGTCTTGGATTAAACAAGTGATGCCAGTGGGTCCAGCCACGCTCACGATAGAGTCGTTCTGTTTCATCTCCCTTTTCAATAACCATATCTGGTATATACCCTTTATTTTGCCAATCTTCGAGATGTTCATGGACATAGTCTATTACTTTTTGCTCTCTTTCTAGATCTTCATCTGTAACCGAACGGAATTCATATTCCTCACCTCGACCACTCTTCTTTGGGCGCATCCACATTACAGCATACAGTCGCTCTTGGAAGATGTCATCTGGACGTGGTGAAATATCAGTCTTCTCCCACAGTCTCAAGCGATTTTTGTTCTCTTTTCCTTCTTTATAATCGCCACGAATTGTACTTATTTTTGTACGATATACCGTGCTACCTGTGGGCGAATGAACAACTTCCCCATCTATTACAGTTCCAGCTTCCGCTTCGTCAATTTCTTCTTCAGTTTCAACATATTTAACAGCAATATCGTATCTTTTCTCTTCTGGAACAGGAATTAATTCGCCTACAACTCCATGACCACGACTAATAATTAAACTCGGAATCAGTGGCACCTTCCATCCAGATTCTGGACATTCCACTTCAACACAGTAAAGATATGCCTTCCCTCTCCAGCCGTTTCTATCAGTTTCAATTTCCAGATTATTAATCTCTTTTCGAACCTGCTCAATCATCTTTTTCTGCGCCTTATACATTTCATTACGCTTCTCTTTAGGAGCACCAACGATATTAAAAGCACCCCATGTTAACATACATGCAATTGGGTTTAGGTCTGAGGCATAAACATCACACCCTAGACGTGCAGCCTCAAATGGAATTTGACCAGAACCAGAGAAGACATCCGCAACCTTTGGACGACGACCAAAGCGAGCAATCCCCATCTGTTCCACAAGATCAGGAAATGAAGTTGCTGAAGTACCTAGATATTGATTCACTTGATCCCAAACATGTAGGAAAAGATATTCGCCAACTTCTTCAGGACGTTTTGCACTTTTAACCTGCTCATTGTATGGAAGAGCTAAAAATTCACCGACAGTATTTCTTTTTGACGCAGAAAGTTTTTCTTCAAGTCTTTTTTGCATAGACTCTGAGTCCATACCCATTAAAAGCTCAAATACTTCCAGATCCTTAAGGCGATCCTCAGTGGCAGGTAGCAATGAACCTAGTATACACGCTTTATTCAGGATAAGTGGTTTCCTCCCCTTCCAGTAGCTACCAAGTGCAGTGAGAGTTTTACCTGAACCCGCCATCTGCTCTTTATAGCTTTCAGCTGATATTTTCAGAACCGGAAACAGATGTTCAATCAAAGCTGGTTTGTCTTTCCATTCAAATGGTTTTAGTGCCATCAGATATCTCCCTTTTCTATGAAATCAAAAAGTGTCACTGTTTCTTTTTGTTCTATTTTCTCATCTCTTGTCTTACTTTTTATCTTAGGTCCTAGCTTAATGTTAGTACCATCAGATAGTGCACAATATAATGCTTTTCGCCAACCTCGCTCGTTCTGATTGTAATGTCCTGCCTCCGAAGCGGTTTTGCTATATAGCCACCACCGCTCCTCGGGCCGCAATGCTAGCCACTTTTGACTTATTACAAGACACTCATCAGGAATAGCATGCTCCGCGGCCCAACCAAGAACGCATAATTCTCTACCCAGAAAACGGTCCAATTTGACTTTTCCAGTAGTCCAACTGCCGGTACTTTGCTTTTTATTTTTTAAGCGTGCATTAAAATCTCGCCTAGCATCATCTCTAATTTTGGTCCAAAGCTCTCGAGCCAGAACCAATCTGCATTCGACCGTTTCACGGTGAGCTTCATCACCGTCAAAACCAAAATCTTCATAAATGCAGATTGGATCTCGTGGAGCTGCAGGAATTTCTACGTAGAAATGGTGGATACCAAATTCTGATGGAGCTCCAAAATCTTTAGTAATAATCATCTTTGCTCTACCTCTCCATTGCCTATCTCAATACCGAGTTGCTTAGCAAAATGTTCTAAGTCATAGCCGGTATGTGTATAGGCTTTTTTAAATGTCATAATCATAGGTGCATCTGGGCTAAGCAGTGTTTGAAGATGTGCCAACTCTTTTTCAATAAACTCCGCACTAATTTTAATTTCACCAAACGAAAGATGTATCACCTGTGGTGCAGAACCTACCATTAGTGTAACTTGTTCTAATTGAATACCCTTCTCCTTAGCCAATTTCAGTCCTTCATATGTCTTCGAGGAATTATCTAAACGCTTTGGTGAAGTACTTACTAGAATGGCTGGTGCCTCTTTAATAATAGGAACCTCATTGGAACCAGACTTTGGAAAGGTAAAATTACGTTTTTCTTCTAGACCATCACACTCTGCGAAAACATAAACAGTCGTCTCTTCATATCCCAACTGGATTGGCCCTGTATAGTCAATTCCGTTTCTGGCTTCTGACCCGTCCAATGTGTACTTAATAGAACCTTTTGGTGCAACAAGCAGCTCTACTTTTCTGGAAGACTCATTAAATTTATTCCGGAGTGTTAGACGATTTTTCCATGTTTTTGGTGCACCAGTTAGGTTTTTCCCTGTTGGATCAACAGCAAGAAACTGAACCCGTAGGGCCTTTGTTGCCAATGTATTATCACTCAGTACTAAACTACTTTCAGATACTTCACCGTCTTCTGCATAGTAGATTCTTGGACTCTTACCTGCATTCGCGACATCAATTTTCAAGCGCACCATACCTGAATCATCTGGAGAAGATTCTTCACTAATAATAACTTCTGTTGTTTTTGGTTTCGGCATTTTCGTGATATAGCCATTCCCTAAATCTTCCCATACACCACGCTGGAATGCTTCAATGGCAAGCAGATCAAATCCGCGGCTTGGAAGCCAAGGCATCTGGGTTTTCTGTTTCATTTTGTCCAACAAGTCTGTCTTCCGTGCCTCATCCTGAGAGCCAAACAGCAAAGACTCTACTCTTGCACGAAGAGCATCGAAGTTTTCAGTAATTTGAGTATACAATTTGATTGGGTCAGAAGTCAGTGTTTTTACTACCTGACGTTCACCATTGTATAGCTCATTTGACGGATAGGTACTATCGAGTACTTTCGGTCGAAGCACATCTTCTCCTCGGTTGTTGCCTGGGAAGAGAAGTTTATCAAATACCGAAAGAACAGTTGTATGAAAATCCTGTTCATATTGTGCCTTCTTCTCATCTAGCTCTTTTCTCTGTGGGTGTGAATTAGAAATTTCATTATCTATTTTTATTGCTGCATAGACATGGCGCGCAGCTTTTTCGATACTGGCAATAGATGACTTGTCTCCAGTCAAAACTAGTATATTATTTTTGTTAATAAGTTCGTTTTTAAAAAATTTGTCAACAACACTAGGAGGTGTCTTTCCATCTGGACTTATAATCAAAAGAGCCCGTCCGGTTTTTAACACCGCAGCTGCGTCATCCATTTCAGGAAGAGGTAACACTTTTTCATAAGCTTCTCTAGTTACTGGTTTATACATCTCTTCAAGGCGTTGACAGATTAGTTCATCCACCTTGTTTTGTGGAGCTTTATCTGCGTATCCTTGAAGCTTCTTTGTTAGATTCTCCTGACGACTAAAATAGTTGCGTCCTTCCTGTGTCTGATGTAAATACCAAGCGGATTTTTGAAGCTCAATGAATGCTGTACGGAAACTGCTTCCTTGATGATTTGGATCAATCAAACATTCAAGCATTTCACTCTCTGTTAGACCCCTTACAGAATTGACGGCGGTTGACAGACTAGCCGTGAGTAGAAGGGTTCCAACCTGTTTTGCATAATGATTCCCAATGTTGATGTCAATTATCTGGGCATGAGCACTGTATGTAGAATCCCAAATGTCTCTTGCAATCACATCGCGCATTTCAGAGATATCAGCAAGTTTCTCACGTACATCGTGGATGGAAAGATCAAAATGCTGAGCTCCAATCAGATACACGTCCTCACTGCTCTCCCAAACGGATTTTAATAAACGTGAAACCAGTTCCATTAACCCACGTGTTTGTTTGAATTTTTCATTCTCTTTAAACAGGGCAATAATACTCTTGAAGCTAGGGTGGAAGGGATAGGTTGATTCTATTTCAGTAGCCAATGCCTCAGCACTTCTTTCAACCGTTTTTGCCCTTGCTGCTTCTGCCAGTCTTGAAGCATAGACTGAAGCAATTTCAGCTATCTCACTTTTATCTGGTAACGAAAGAAAGAGACGTTTCCGAAGTATTTCATAGATTTCATTAGACTCTAAATTAACCGGAGTAATAGAGACTTCAGCACGCCCCAGTTCCTGTGTAGCATCATCGAGTGCCCGCTGAATTAACTTTCCGCCCGTATCGTAGGCCGCCTCTAGGTCAGATACAACAATACATACATTTTTCTTTTTTTGAGCCGCAGTAAGCATATTAGAAAATGCTCTTGTAATCACATCAGCAATTGTTCCTTGCCCTAAAACCTGAGTGCTATAATAATGGAAATATGGTGGCATCTCATCCAAGAGAATAAGAATAGGCTTTTCGCCATCAAATAGCTTTAACCATGACTGTTCATCTGGAGCCTTTGCACCCGATTCCCAATATTCCTTGAATAAACTCTCCTTTTCTAACTGGCGAGCAATTTCTCCCCAGAAATATGTATGAGGATTGTTACGCCCATTAAAAGCAGCTATCTTTGCCGAATCAAAATTTGACTGGTATGGCATGGTGCCTATCTGCGCCTCACGAAGAACTGCGTCTTTTGCCAAAAGTCCAAATCCAACCATTAAGTGCGTTTTACCGCCACCCATAGCCTGTTTAAGATGGAATACGCTATCATTTGATTTTCCGGCGAGACGCGCTATTCCTTTAGATAGAAGCATCTTCATTCCATCTGTTATAAAAGTTTTCTTAAAGTATTCCTGCCCATTGGTTTCATGTATAATCTGATCTAGTTGTTCAATCTGATCACCAACATTTATCTCAAGGGCCTTAGGTTGTAATTTACAGGCAGATTTGATTGTTTTCATTCTATTTTCCTCCCCTTTTTATACCCAGCTAATATTTTAGATACGATATTCTTCACTTTTATATTTATATAGTATATTTTATCGCTTTGAAGAGATATTGCATAGCGTTGCTCATACAATAGTTGGATTTTTACTGGAAAATCCACATTCATATTTACCTATGTTTTTCATGGTAATAAAAAAAGTAACTCACACCACGGAAAAGCTAGTAGCGTTTTAGTTACCTTTCAGAAAAATTCTAACAGAACTTATTAATTTTAAACCTATTTACGATCTAGAATATTTAAAAACCTAATAAGAAAATTATGGTATAATTTTCCTAAACATATTGGGGAGGATTTCTAATGGCCGAAAACCAACTAAAATCATTAATGGAACTTTTCCAAAATAAGATTTTCCGAATTCCTGATTATCAACGAGGGTATGCTTGGGAAAAACAGCATTTACTTGCATTCTGGGAAGACTTAACGAATCTGCAATCGGATAAAGTTCACTATACAGGAGTAATAACTTTAGAATTAGTTAAATCAGATATCTATAATCACTGGGAAGAAGAAGGATGGATTATCAGTCGAGGCTATAAGCCATACTTTATTGTGGATGGTCAACAACGTTTAACTACTACTATTATTCTATTGCAAGCTCTCTTAGAAACAATTAGTGAAGATAGTCTTCTAAATTTTTATTCAAAAGAAGACATTAGAAATATGTACATATGTCAACAAGCTGCAAACGGCATTAAAAAAGCATATGTTTTTGGCTATGAGAAGGATAATCCAAGTTACGAATTTCTGAAAACCAAGATCTTCGGAGATCAATCTTCTTCTAGTCAAGATATCGAGACTTCCTATACTAAAAACCTTATAACAGCTAAAGAATTCTTTAAAGACAGAATTGTTAACATGAATACCACTGATAAGGAAGTATTGTTTAAGAAAGTAACTCTTCAGTTACAATTTAATGTATTTGAAATTGATAACCAAATTGATGTTTTTATTGCTTTTGAAACTATGAATAACAGAGGAAAACCACTTTCCAACTTAGAACTACTTAAAAACAGGTTAATCTATTTATCCACCCTTTTAGACGAGGATGACGATTCTAAGAGTTTCCTTAGGAAAGATATTAACGAGAGCTGGAAAACAATATATGAATATCTTGGTAAGAACCAAGAAAATCCTCTCGATGATGATGTTTTTCTAAAAAACCATTGGATTATGTACTATACATATTCTAGAGATAAATCCGATGTATACGCTGACTACCTACTAAATGAACAATTTACAGCTAATAGAGTGCTAAACAAAAAAGTCCACATGATTGATATACAAAAGTATATTCAGAGCTTGCAACAAAGCATAAAAGTATGGTATCAACTCCATAACCCTAATACATACCATGATGAGGCAGTAAAAAAATGGCTTTATAAACTCAAGAGACTGAGTTACGGAGCATTTTCACCATTAATTATGGCAGCAATTCTTAAAAATGACCAAAATGACCGTATTGTTAAACTATTGAAAGCGACAGAAAGGTATGTTTTTATCCTATTCAGAGTATCCTTTAAAAACTCTAATACTGGTGACAGTCATTTTTATAGAGAAGCATCAATTTTATATAGAAACCAGACCGATATTTACTCTGTTATAAATGACATAAATGATTGGACATGGAATCATACAGATATCCAGAACTTTAAAAAACAGATATCTGATAATTATTTTAAGAAGAATAACAATGGGTATTATGGATGGAGAGGTTTAAGATATTTTTTATTTGAGTATGAACTATATTTACAAGAAAAATCAGGTTCAACTGTAGATAAGATTGATTGGACTAAATATGAAAAAAATTCGGAGAGTATAGAGCATATCTATCCTATAAATGGTAGTGATAGTTACTGGAAGTCATATTTTGATCAATTTAATTCACAAGAAAAAATGCTATTAGTACACTCATTAGGTAACTTAGTAGCAATCTCTCAAAGTAAAAATTCATCGCTGAAAAATTCTAGTTTTACTGAAAAGAAGAATCCAACAAGCAGCAACAAAGGATATTATAATGGTTCTTATAGTGAAAATGAAATTGCTCGAAATGATAATTGGACAGCAGAAAAAATTATTAACAGGGAACTAGAGTTATTACAATTTCTTATTGATCGATGGAAGATAGATACTGATGGAATGTCTTTACAAGAATTATGTTTTACAAATGACTTAGTGAGGGTTCCTTAATTACACCTATAAAGGTCCACTCTTTGAAAGTGGACCATTTTTGCGTTAAATAGAGGAAAACTTTGTTATCTTCTATTGTAATAGACCTAGAGGGAAGGTATGACTGTGGAATTTTCTGCATTAAATGAGAAAGAGAAAGAATTAATTGAATTATTAACATTGCAATATGAGAAGTTTATAGAGCCTAGTCTATTGCAGAAGGGCACTACAAATATAAAAACTTACATTGCTAATATTACACCTGAACCAGTAAAAAATTACTTCGATAAATCATTAACCACTATTTCTGATGCAAAATTAATTGTCCAAACTTTAGAGGTGGCTGGTAGAGGTTTCGGGCTACTACAAGAAACAGCAGCAAATATGACCCTAAATAAACAAAGTGTTATAACAAAGCTTTCAAAAATTGAGCAAAATATTGATTTCGAAAGTATTTGTAAGTTAAGAAGTTATGAGATTGAAGGAGTATTAACCAATAATAAATGGAAAGACAACAGCATCGCTTTAATTGAGGGTGCAGGTACAGGCATGTTCGGAGTATTGGGAATTCCTTTTAATTTAGCTTTGAGCATGTTGTTATACTATCGTGCTGTTCAAAATGTCGCATTAATGTACGGATATGATGTAAAAGATGATCCTCGGGAGCTTGAAATTGCATCTAGTGTTACTATGAATTGTCTTTTTCCAAATAATTCTCAAACAGATGATATTATGAATGTAATTGGAAAAATGGTGTTAGCTTCCAATTTAAACAGTCTTAAAAAGTCTTTAAATTCCCTTACTTTTAAACAAATGGCTGAAATGGGGGGAGCAGAGCTATTATTTGTTCAAATTAGGGCTTTAGGTAATAAGGCTGCTGAAAAGGCTTTAAAAGAAGCTGGACAAAAAGGATTAGAGAATACTATTTTCAAAAAAATGTTAGAGCAATTAGGTAGTCAACTTAGCAAAGAAGTTGGAAAAAAGGCAATTCCAATTCTTGGTGCTTTGGTTGGTGGTCTATCAGACCTATATATGATGGATAGAGTTTTAAAGGGCTCAAATATTATTTATCATAAAAGGTTCTTAATTGAAAAAACAATAAGAGTTAATAAAATGTCTAAAGACAATACTTCAGATATTCTAGACTATGATGAAATTATGAGGAAGATAAGATAGTCTCTAAAACAACCTTAGCAATATATGATCCAAATCTCATATATTCTAAGGTTGTTTGATTATTTCTAACACTCTTCCCAAACATTAAATATTTATAAAAGTTTACCGTTACTTATGGTACGGTTCTCCCCTATTAATCCGAAAAGCCCGATAAACCTGCTCCACCAAAATCAACCGCATCAACTGATGAGGAAATGTCATCTTACTAAACGAAAGCTTCTCATCCGCCCTCTTCAACACTTCATCACTCAATCCCAGTGATCCACCAATAATAAAAGTAACTTTACTCTTCCCATATGTACCCAACTTATCGATTGTATCTGCTAACTCCTCTGATGACTTTTGCTTGCCCTCAATAGCTAGAGCAATAACATGTGCATCAGTTGGAACTTTCGCGAGGATTCTTTCGCCTTCTTTTTTCTTTACTTGCAGCATCTCTGCTTCACTTAATACTTCAGGTGCTTTTTCGTCTGGAACTTCGATAATTTCTATTCTAGAATAACTTGAAAGCCTTTTTATATATTCTTCGATTCCAAGCTTTAGGTATTTTTCTTTTAACTTTCCTACCGTAATAATTGAGATATTCACATGCTTTCCTCACTTTACAAACAAGATATCCACATAAGTTATCCACATATCCACATTTTAATTCCACATATGGTATGGAATCACTTGTTCGCCACCATATATATGGCGTTATTTTTACAATATTCACAGGCTGTTGATAACTTTTCTTCGTCTGAAATTTGTTCCAAAATCGGAAATGTTTCATACTCATTTACGATAGAATCTATTGCTATATCAACGTGTTCAGCACAACTATAAATCATTTTTTCTTCTCCTTTTAGCAATTGCTTTTTTCATTTTTCTAAAAATAATTGTGGATAATATTTTTTCCTTATGCAATTAATAGTTATCCACACTCCATCTTATCATTCTACCCAAAAACTGCAACCACTCTAACAAAATTCATTTACTTTTCTCCATAAGACCTTATCCACAAACAATTTCATTGCTTTGTGAAAAAAATATTTCAATGTACCTTTCTTTTACAATAATATTCCTCGTTACAAAAATTTTTTTGAACATAAAAAAGTAGAGCAGAACCCAAAAAGGTTTTTGCTCTACTCTCCTTCCTTACATTTCATCTTCCGCTAACGTAAGCTCTGTTGTTTCTAGCTTTCCATTTCGATAATACTTCACTTTCATGGAATCGCCAATTTTCTTCTCATTATATAAATGCTTTCTTAAATCAATTAAGTCCACTATTTCTTTGCCATCTAGTTCAACAATTACATCTAACTCTTTTAATCCTGCTTTCTGAGCTGGTGAATTTGGCGAAACATCTTTAATCGCTACTCCTGTTGTTACATCCTCCGGTAACTTTAATGCTTCCTGCTGATAATATCCTGGAATATCACTAACAGATTGTAGCTCCACTCCCATATATGGACGTTGGACCTCTCCATGCTTCTCTAAATCTTCAATGATCGGAGCCGCTGAGTTAATTGGAATAGCAAGCCCAATCCCTTCTACAGCAGATTCAGCAATTTTCATGCTATTGATGCCAATGAGCTGACCTTCAATATTAACGAGTGCACCACCACTATTCCCAGGATTAATAGCAGCATCTGTTTGAATAACCTCTGATTGCCAATCTGGTGTCCCGTCTTCATTAATATCAACTGGTATCGTTCTCTCTACTCCTGAAACAATTCCTTGCGTAACGGATCCAGAGAATGTTAGTCCTAATGGATTTCCGATCGCAATTACCGGTTCACCTGCTTTTAACGTATCTGAATTACCGAACTCGGCTACCTTTGTGATTTCACTTGCATCTACTTCGACTACTGCTAAATCCGTCCAAATATCAGCGCCAATTAGCTCAGCAGTAATTTTCTTGCCATTCGATAAAGTGACTTCAAGCTCGGTTGCACCTTGCACTACATGATTATTTGTCACAATATATGCCTTCCCGCCACTTTTCTTATAAATCACACCCGACCCTGTACCTGCTTCTTCTGCCGTCGTTTCATCTGCCCAGAAATTAGAAGACTGCAGATTGGTAATTCCCACAACTGAATCGGCTGCTTTATCAACAGCCTTTGTGACATCGGTTTCTACATTTAAAGAGACATTCTGCGTTTTTATCCCTTCTGAATTGCTTACAAGACCACTGCTTTCCTCTTTATTCGGAAAAATTGCTAAATCAGTTAAGAATGGACTAAGTAACAACACAAGTACTGCACCAATAATAGCACCAATAAATCCAGAGAAGAAATATCCCTTTCGTGAGCTTTTCTTCTGTCCATCTCCTCGATTCCCATAATCATATTCCACAAGCTTCATTCCTTTCTGAAGACATTCATCTAAATATTTCTCAACATCTATCCTTATTATTTTTCCTTTTTTTCAAAAAAACAAACGAAATACTTAGAGAAGTTTTCACCAGATAAATCCAAAAGCATTCATATACTGTTTTTGTTTTTCCCATAAAAAAAAGCGAATATCCTACTATCCGCTTTTTTTTCTATTTATTCTCTTATATAGCCATCATTTTTGTTGGTATTCTCGGATCTGTATCAAATAAATTCACCTGTTCGCCTAAACCGACGCCCCGGCTTTCTAACGTCTGGCCAACCGACATTCTAGCTAGATCCTTCATATTATTATCTAAGCTTAAATGAGCAAGATAAATATGCTTTGTACGATCTCCAATTACTTCACTCATTGCAATCGCTGCATCTTCATTACAAACATGCCCAACATCACTTAAAATACGTCTTTTAATATTCCATGGATATTTTCCCATTCGCAACATCTGCACATCATGGTTGCTTTCAAATACATAGGAATCTGCATTGGAAATAATCCCTTTCATTCGATCACTAACATACCCTGTATCTGTGATAAGAACGAGCTTTTTCTGTCCTTCATGGAATACATAAAACATTGGTTCTGCCGCATCATGGGATACACCAAAGGATTCAATCGATAAATTTCCGAATATCTTTACTGTTTCCATATCAAATTGAAATTTCTGCTCTGTTGGAATTTCTCCAATTAAGGGATCCATTGCTTTCCACGTTTTTTCATTCGCATAAATAGGTAATTTATATTTTCTTGCGACAATACCTACCCCTTTTATATGGTCACTATGCTCATGTGTCACTAATATGCCTGTTAAATCACTCATTTTCCGTTCAATGCCTTGAAATAAGCCTTCCATTTGCTTTCCGCTTAATCCAGCATCGACTAAAAAGGAATGTTCTCCTGATTCAACAAAAATGGCATTTCCTGTACTGCCACTTGCGAGAACACTAAAACGCATTTTCTCTCACTCCACTTTCATTTCCTCTGTTTCTGGCTGTATAACTTCCCCATCCAAAGCATTTATATATAAATCTTCCTCGTTTACTGTTACTTTCCAAGTTGGAGCTAGCAGCTGTGCAGAAGTATCGAGCTGTGTATGATAGCCTAATTCTACATTACTTACATACGAATCACTTTCTATATAGCTCTTTGTAAATAAGTTAAGAATAACCTCGAGCGGCTGAATAATATGCTCCTCTTCATCCATTTCTTTAATGTTTTCCAAATACGTTTGGTTATAAGAAACAATTTTATTTTCTTCGTTTACATTAAAGGTAAGCTCACCCTTTGGATTTCGGTAAAGTGTCTTTCCAGCATGCTGCTGATAATACTTAATGGTATTCCCTTTCTTTTCCCAAAAACGATACTCTGCACCGTTAAGTACTTGATTAAACAGAAATTCAGTTAAATCCTCTGGATTAAACTCTTCCTTAATACTAATCGGTTCAACTAGCACGGCTTGAAGATATATGCTGTCTCTTACCGTAATTTCTTGACCATCTAATATGCCCTTTTCCAGCTTTTTGATTTCATCATCCGTAAACTTCTTCGATTTTGCTGATAAATATTGATCCTTTTGATTATTGACTGGAAGCTTTTCTTTATCATATTTGATACCTAATCGTGAAAGCGTATAGGTTGTCGGCTCTGTTGTATAGTCATCCGCCTGCTGGTATTCTTTAATCTTTATATATTCATAAATTAAATATACATCCAATAATAAAAAGGCAATAATAAATATGGTCTTTATCTTACTCCAGTCCATCTAAGTTGCCTCCTGTTCCTTCCGAATATAAGGTATACCATTTACTATCATATTGGTAAAACCAGGTTGGCTGCAAAGAAACGATATTTTGGGAATCGACCTGCATATCGTATCCAAGTACAATATTCTGGAGTTTTTCTGTCTTTAACTTTTTATTACTTTGCAGATAATGTAAAACTTCTCCTCCTGACGAGACGGTCTCTTTTGAAAAATCAAATGGAGTGGTTGTATTGATAATAACTAAAT
Organism: Niallia sp.; assembly: GCF_031978665.1. Lineage (NCBI taxonomy): Bacteria > Bacillati > Bacillota > Bacilli > Caryophanales > Bacillaceae > Niallia > Niallia sp. Next base: position 130,084 of record NZ_DALZDK010000007.1, read on the forward strand.
TACTCGTTAAAAGACGCTTTGCCTTATTATTTTCCCAGTACAACCGAATATCAGATAACTCCGTTTTCAAATTAAATACTGGCATACCATTTGTGTTATATAAACGAAATGTTATTTTTCTATCTTCATCTCGTCCCACATAGAAATAATCATTAATCCAGCCACCACGCTCATTAATCAACTCGATGCTATTGTTAATGATATGTTGTTGATTCATTTCATTCGAAATCCCAGAAGGTTTAAAGAAGCTGACAATATGGGTATCCTTATATATTCGTAATAAACCCGAATCATCCGTATACTCTTCCCAATTCGTTAGAATTTCTTTTTGAGCAATACTAGGATTAGTAAATAAGGCTCTTTTCAACCGGATAGATTCAATTTGTCTCGTAAAATATTTGTATTTATTTACTTCCTTCTTTTCATTAGGTAAATAAATTAAATACTGGTCATTTGGTTTATAGGAAAAATAAGTCGAATACACTGTTTTTTCCTTATAAACATTATCTTTGAATTGATTTAGTTGCTCTATATATTTAGAACGGATTGATGTTTCATATACTTTCTCAGTTTCTTTAGAAAGAAAATATACTTTCCCTTCCTTATAAGAAAACAGGATTGTATCAAAATCAAAAGAATTATCTTGATCAATTCTTAAAATATCTTTGTAAATACGAAAAGGAACTTGCCCAGGAAATCTTATTTCTAGGCTATTATTCTGTTCTTCTAAAAAATGGGCGATGCTATCAACAGTAGCAGTTATATTACGAAAATCTTCATACTCAAATTCTTTAAGCTTCTTGATAATAGAGTCTATTTCGTCCCTAGAAATTGTACCATAATGCTTCCCATCCATGTGTTGGTAAATTTCGTCTGGTTTTACTACTTCACTAACTCCCTTTTTATCCCCTAATTCCTCTTGAGCCGTGGTCGAGTCACTATCAATTGAATCAAATTCTCCACCTTGGTCTGTCCAAAGGAGATAATATAATAGCACACTTAATGCAACAAGAAAGATTAATATGCCGCTTTTTACGCTCTCATATTTCATCCCCAATCATCCTCTTCAGATTGAATATACGGTAGGGTGAAAGATATTTTGGTTCCTTTGCCTTCTTTACTGGATGCCCAAATTCTCCCTCCATGTGCTTCTACCATTTCTTTTGCGATTGCAAGACCAAGTCCTGTTCCACCAAGCTTACGTGTTCTCGCTTTGTCGACACGGTAGAAACGATCAAATATTTTATCAATATTTTCTTTTGGTATACCTACACCATTATCAGATACACTTACGATAATTTGCTGCTCTTGCTCCTTAATAGAAAACGTAATTTTTCCACCTTCAGGAGAGTACTTTAATGCATTGGAAATAATATTATCTAGTACCTGTGTTAATTTATCTTCATCAATTTCCACAAACGCTGCTTTCTTTGGCAATTTTCTTATAAAGATAACATTTTGTTGTTTCGTCAATTCAAATCGATCAATGATACGATTATAAAAAACGATAAAATCAACAAGCTCTTTATTTAACTGATAATCTCGGCTATCTAATTTGGAAAGCTGCAATAAATCATTTACAAGGCGTATCATTCGCTCTGTTTCATTTTGCGTAACATTAAGGAACTTCGGTGCCAATTCTTCATCCTTCCATGCACCATCATAAAGAGCTTCTACATAACTGCGCATTGTAGTTAATGGTGTACGTAATTCGTGGGATACATTCGCGACAAACTCTTTTCTTTCCATATCTATTTTTTCCTGTTCAGTAATATCATGAAGTACTGTAATTAAACCATTAACAAATCCAGTCTCCTTTTGAATAACAGAAAAATTTGCCCGTAAAATATATGGTTCATAATGAGTGCTATAATCTAAAATAACCGATTCTCTTTCCTCTAATAGCTCCTCAAACGTATACTTCTCATTTAGGTCAAGGAGATTAATAATCGGCTCCGACAGTACTGTTTCACGTGAAACATCTAGCATCTTTGCAGCAGGCTCATTAATAAGGATAATTCGCCCTTTTCTATCTGTAGCAATTACCCCATCTGTCATATAGGATAAAACAGAAGATAATTTCCTTCTTTCACTTTCCGTTGTAGCCTGTGATTCCTGAAGCTTTTTGGTTAAATTATTAAAAGTAATCGCCAATTGCCCAATTTCGTCAAAACCATACACTTTAACCTTTCTAGAGAAATTCCCCTTTGATAAAGCAAAGGCATGTTTCTGCATATCAGATATCGGTTTTGTAATCGTTCTTGCCAACAATACCCCTAATATAGCCGTAACGAATAAGGTAATAATGGTTCCTTTTTGAAAGATTTGATTAATCTTATCAATTTGTTTATAAACATTTTCAATCTTACCCTCTAAATAAATGGCTCCGACTATTTCATCCCCATTCGTTTTTATAGGGGTAATCAGCTCATAAATTTTTTCCCCATTCTTCTGCTTGAGCGGATTATCCGGTTGAGAAGAATTTGATAGAACTCGTCTAACCGAATTATCGACCATTTTCTGCCCAACCAAATTTTGGTTTTCTGGATCAGAAGTTCCCACAATTATACCACTACTATTTACAACCCTGATTTCCTTAATATCCGATGAATTATTATCACTTAGAATCCTTTTTATATCATCTTCTAACGTGGAATCACCGTTTTCAACAACTCTTTCTTTTACAAGCTGCTCTTCTAAATAAATAGATAAAATATTTACTTTTTCTTGAATTGAAATTTTAAAACTATCCAATAAAGTTGTTTGCAATGTCTTTACAAAATAGACCCCAATAATCTGAATAGAAATGAGAATAAGCAAAACAATAACCAATACAAGCTTCAAATGAATAGAACGAAAAAAACTTACTTTTTTCATTTATAAATTTACTCCTGCTCAGGATTTCTTAAGTAGTAGCCAACGCCTCTTCTTGTCACAATCCAAGTTGGATGACTAGGATTATCTTCAATTTTCTCTCTTAATCTTCTTACCGTTACATCCACAGTTCGTACATCGCCATAGTAATCATAGCCCCATACTGTTTGAAGCAGGTGCTCCCTCGTCATAACTTGTCCAATATGTTTTGCTAAATAAAAAAGTAATTCAAATTCACGATGAGTTAGTTCAATCATTTCTCCTCTTTTCGAAACGATATATGCATCTGGATGAATAATAAGCGAACCAACCTCAATTTCATTCGTTTCCTTCTCTTCTTCTGCCGCAGAAGAAACTTGCTGATGACGTCTAAGATTTGCCTTTACACGTGCAATTAACTCTCTTGTGCTAAAAGGCTTCGTTACATAGTCATCTGCGCCTAATTCTAAGCCTAATACCTTATCTATTTCTGAATCCTTTGCTGTTAACATAATAATAGGCATATCGTATTTCTTTCTGACTTCACGGCATACTTCCATTCCATCCCTTTGTGGAAGCATTATATCAAGCAGTACTAAATCAGGCTGGATTTCTTCCACTTTTTCTATGGCCTCATTGCCATCATAGGCACAATATACTTCAAAGCCTTCTTTCTTTAAATTAAACTGCAGAATATCCGCAATTGGTTTTTCATCGTCTACAACTAAGATCTTTTTATTCATTCAGGAATCTCCTTCTATCAAGTTTATCTATTGTTAATCCATTCTTTTATTGTTTACTTCTACTGTCTACTTTACCATTTTAAATTTATATAATCACTTTTTTTCTATTATTACTTTATCCCGCCTTAACGAGCAGTATGACTCCTCATTCAAAATGACGAGTAGTAATCGATAATTTAGTTGGGGAACGAACGACCAGTATAAATGCCAATTGGCTCAACTATTACACAATCGGGGAATCTCCGCCCTTTTAATTTGCACCAAATAAAAAAGACAGTGAAGCTTTCTCTATGAGCCCACTGAATCATTCCTTCCATACAAGATTAAAAAATCCCTCTTTAAAGAGAGGGTTACTATTTTCCATTATTTTTAGCATTGCTATTCATGGTAATCCTATGTATTTCGTTCCTATCAAAACATTCTAGGCCGCTACATATGCCCTCATTCTTATCAGAGCATTATACTTCTTAAAAAAATCCAGAGGCATATGGATAAATATTGAAACCTTTTCTACTAGATAATCGTCTATATATATGAGTTTCATTTTCCCTTAATTTTGGCAAGGCGATCCTACTTTTATAGAATGGGGTACCTTGTCCTTTTTTTATCTGCTATCGTCTCTACTTTGTCTTCTCTAGCAAGTAAAATAAATTCCTTCCATCCTTCTCTTTCACTTTATTTCTTAGTAAATTTTATACCGAAGAGGGCATATACATTCACTTTAGCATAGTTTTGAAGGAAAAATAGAATTGCTATTATATTGTAATAAAATTGTTGTATAATTTTCATGTTTCATTGAAATTTGTAATAGAGAAGATGGTATTTTGGGGTTATTTACAGGGAAATAATTTGGACATAAAAAAAACAACGACGATTAGTAGTTGTTATAATAAAGGTGGCTCAGGACGGAATCGAACCGCCGACACAAGGATTTTCAGTCCTTTGCTCTACCGACTGAGCTACTGAGCCAAACTATTGTGACTGATGCTTACTAACTCTTTTAAGCAAAGGTCGAAATATTTACTTGTCTTCAATATGTATTAGATAAAAAATATATAGTAAATATGCAAATGCATAGGAAGAAAAAATGGCGGTCCGGACGGGACTCGAACCCGCGACCTCCTGCGTGACAGGCAGGCATTCTAACCAACTGAACTACCGGACCATTTCATTCTATTAATATCTATATATAAGATATTATGACCCATACGGGATTCGAACCCGTGTTACCGCCGTGAAAGGGCGGTGTCTTAACCGCTTGACCAATGGGCC